>JADYZA010000180.1 GCA_020853375.1 Verrucomicrobiota bacterium
CCTCCAACCGGGACAGCACCCACATCAGCGGATAGACCAGCATGGCGAAGACGTTCATCTTGGTATAGTGGTAAAACTCTTCCGTTCCGGTGTTTTCACCGGGCATATTATAGGGTCCATGCGTCATCCGGTTGGCCGCCGCCTCACAAAGAATTCCGGGCAACTCGACACAGCAGGTGGAGTAGGAACTCGTATCGGGCACGTCAAATCCATCTTTGAGAACCTCAAAAAACTCGCCGCTGGTGTAGCCGGGGCGTTCCAGACCTTTGGCCCGCCAAGAAAGTCCGATCAGCGAACGGAGCGGGCAACTTCCCATGCACAGCATTTTTCGGGCGGCAGTGATCACCAGACGACCGTCCGGCTTCAGCACGCGGTGGCATTCTTTAATGAAAGCATAATCGTCACGGACACGCTCCAGCGCATCCACAATCACAACCAAATCGAACGCCCCATCGGCCTCTTTGATTACGGCATCCTGCAGAACATCCACCTGATCTTCAACAAACCAGTCGAGCGAGGCCTTGGCGGATTGCGAAAGGACCAGCGTTTTCCAGCGTCCGCCGCCTTCGCGCAGACGCGAACTGATCACGCCGTCGCCAGCGGTGATTTCGAGGCAACTCTGATTGGTGGTGATCCCGGCCAGCTCTTTGAGCTTCCTCAGGCGCATTTGCCGCCGGACCGAGCGTTTAAACAGTTTTACCTGCCAGCGGACCACTTCGTTGCGCAAATTGACATCCATTGCTTTCATGGCGGCGGAGTATAGGCATAACCTCAACGGGCGCAAAGAGAAAAAACGCCAGCGAGAGTAAAGGCTCTTTCCGTTTGACAGTGCCGCGCCCACTTTACACACTCTGCCACCAAAAAAACGGAACTCTAAACCTATGGACATCTTTTCGCTTATTTTTATCGTCGTCGGTCTATGCCTGTTCGAAACCATCACCAGCATCGACAACGCCATCATCAACGCCGAAGTACTCTCCACCATGCAGGCCAAAGCGCGGCGCTGGTTTCTCGTCTGGGGCCTGTTCATCGCCGTCTTTCTGGTGCGCGGACTGCTGCCGTGGATCATCATCTGGTGCACAATGCCATCCCTCGGCCCGATCGGCGCACTGACGGCGACATTCAGCGGCGACGCCTCCGTCGTCGAAGCCGTTGAAAAAGCCGCGCCGATGCTCCTGATCGGCGGCGGAACCTTTCTATTGTTCCTGTTTTGCCACTGGCTGTTCATCGAACCCAAAAATTACGGACTTGCCGGAGAAGCGTTCTTCCACAAACAAGGCGCCTGGTTTTTTGCCGTCGTCGCCATCCTGCTCGCCTTCCTCGTGTGGTTCGCGCTCAAAACCAATGCCATGATGGCCTTCGGTGCCGTCGTCGGTTCGACCGCTTTCTTCATCACCCACGGCTTCCGGGAGCAGGCGGAACAGGCGGAAAAAAACCTGATGCAGAACGGACTCTCCGACTGGAGTAAAATCCTCTACCTCGAAGTCATCGACGCCACCTTTTCGATCGACGGCGTACTCGGTGCGTTCGCCTTCACGCTTTCCGTGCCGCTTATTCTTCTCGGCAACGGACTCGGCGCACTGGTCGTTCGTCAGCTGACAATCAGTAACGTCGACCGGATCAAAAAATATCTCTACCTCAAAAACGGCGCCATGTACTCCATCCTCTTTCTTGGCACCTTCATGATTCTCGAAAGCTTCGGAGTCCACATTCCGGTCTGGCTCTCGCCGCTCATGACCTGCGGCGTCGTCGCCTTTTTCTTCATGAAATCCAAAGCGGCACTCCGCTGACCGAACCATGAAAATCGCCGCGGCACAACTGGTCTTTGCGCTCGCCGGAACGGCCTGCGCCCAGACCTTCTGCGGAGGACTATCCGACCCGTACTGCAACCATACTCGGTGCCGCATCCACAACTATCCGTATGAAGACCGTTGCACCATCCGCGTCATCGACTATCCGGCGAAGAAAAAGCAGGAACTCCTCGAAGCAGAAACAAGACCGCTCAACAACGATCCGTTGAAAAACCGGCTCGCCCGGCGTATGGAAGTCATCGCCACCACAAACTTTGTCAGCACCAATGCCATCCCGATCGACATGGCACCCGGTCTCGCACCGAAAAACTGAAAGAAAAGTCGCACCATGAAAGTCATCGCATTCAACGGCAGTCCGCGCAAAGGCGGCAACACGGAATTCCTGCTGAAAACCGCGCTCAAGGAACTGGAAGCGGAAGGAATTGAAACTGAGCTGATTCAGGTCGGCGGACAGATGTTGCGCGGCTGTACCGCCTGCTGCTGGTGCCGCGACTCCGGCGAAAAACGATGCGTCATCGACAACGACCCGATCAACGGCTACATCGCCAAAATGCGCGAAGCCGACGGCATTCTCCTCGGCTCACCCACCTATTTCGCTGATGTGACTGCGGAAATGAAAGCGTTCATCGACCGGTGCGGTTATGTCTTGCGCCCGAACATGGAACTGCGGCGCAAAGTTGGCGCGGGCATGGTTGCCGCCCGTCGCGGCGGCTCAATCCACGCCTTCGACACGCTCAGCCATTTCTTCCTGATTAACGAAATGCTCGTCGTCGGTTCCAGTTATTGGAACGACGGCTACGGCGGACCAATCGGAGCCGTGGAAACCAGCGACGCCGAAGGCATCAAAACCGCCCAGACCCTCGGACGGAACATGGCCTGGACGCTCAAAAAACTTCACGCGTAAACATAGAATTCTGGGGTGCGGACACAAGCGAAGCGCGAGGTCGCTTTGTTTCCACCGCTAAAGAAAAGCTCCGTCGCACTTCGTTTGCCGGAGCACTCCAGAAAGCTTAATTCCGGACGAGCAGCGCGGCGTAGGCGCCGTCGGTGCTGGATTTCGGCGGGAAGAGGCGCTTGGCTTTGACGAGGCGGAATTCTTTTTGATCGCGCACCCAGCGGTTGACCATTTCTTCGTTCTCTTCGACTTCGAGACTGCACGTGCTGTAAACCAGTCGTCCGCCAGGTTTGACGTTTTTTGACA
>JADYZA010000181.1 GCA_020853375.1 Verrucomicrobiota bacterium
AGGCCGTCAATACCGCCATCATTTGATCGACCAATTGCGCTCCCTGCGTCCTCAACCGTTCCGCCATATCCCATTGCCAACAGTAAATCTACGACAAGCTGCTCAAATTGTTCGGGATCGATTTGCGAGATATAGTTAAGCAAATCTTTTGCGAGGCTTTGGTGAATGATTTCACTTTGGATACCGATAATTTCTTCCGGTGTTTTATCGCAAATAGCTGTTTCAAGGATGGTGCATCTGGATTCATCCTGCACAAAGTTGTCGGAGGGCTCCGTGGGATACAGTTTTTTAAGCAACTTGGCGTCGACCTTATCGGGGTTTGTGGACAGAAGGGTTTTTCCCTCGTTGGTGATTTGGTTTTGACCGCGTTGTGGCGAAGAAATTAACCCGTATTTTCGTAGATATGTACAGGCCCAGCCAACTCGATTATCAACTAGCTTTGCTCTGCCGCTTGGTATTAGCTGTTTGGCGTCTTCTGGGCAAATTTCGAAATCTCGAATAATGGTGTTTATGATATCGCGCGTTTTTTTTACCCCGCCGGCGGAAAGAAAGCGCAAAATCGGTAGCATTAAAGTTTCGTAATCCGGTATGGACATTGTTGCTCCTTGATTAGCGTGGAACGGGAGGCAGTGTAGCAGGATTCCAATGTTTGGAAAGTTTTGCGGCGGATTTCTTGGGGTGGAGCGTGACCGCCGGGCACGCTTTCTCCTGCTGCGGACAAGCAAAACGCGCCCGGCGGTCGCGTTCCATCTGATTAGCTGGTTGCAGTGAAGCCGATTTTACCTCGCAGGGAGGCGGAGGACGCAGAGATGTGTGATGAGAGGGAAAATCCCCAACGCACCCGTTATCTTCAAAAGACAGCCGCTTCTGCGCTTGAAGAATTCCGGGGTCTGTGTAGGCTCTCCCGCATGGCTGCAAAAACCGACAAAAAAGAAGGAGCCTCCAATCTTGAGGCAGTACTCGCTGACATCAAAAAACAATACGGCGACGGGGCAATTATCCGTCTTGGCGACGAAGCCGGACCCCGTAAAATCCCGTGTATTTCCACTGGCGCGCTGACGCTGGATATCGCGCTCGGCATCGGCGGCGTACCCAAGGGTCGCGTGATCGAAATTTTCGGCCCGGAATCGTCCGGTAAAACCACGCTGGTTTCCCACATTATCGCCAACGTCCAGAGAGAAGGCGGCACGGCGGCTTTCATTGATACCGAACATGCGCTTGATCCGGGCTACGCCCAGAAAATCGGCGTCGACCTGAACAACCTGCTGGTTTCCCAGCCCGATTCCGGTGAAGAAGCGCTCAACATCTGCGAAGCACTCGTGAAGAGCGGCTCGGTTGATGTTGTGGTGCTGGACTCGGTTGCTGCGCTGGCGCCGCGCGCCGAGCTCGATGGCGAAATGGGCCAGTCGCATGTCGGTTTGCAGGCGCGTCTGATGAGTCAGGCGTTGCGCAAGTTGACGTCGGCGATTGCCCGCTCGAACTGCTGTTGTATTTTCACCAACCAGATCCGCGAAAAGGTCGGCGTGATGTTCGGCAGCCCTGAAACGACGCCCGGCGGACGCGCGCTGAAGTTTTATTCCTCCGTGCGCCTCGACATTCGCCGCATAGGTCAGCTCAAAAACACCGACGGCTCGATCTACGGAAACCGGACCAAGGTTAAAGTGGTTAAAAACAAAGTGGCTCCGCCGTTTACCATGGCCGAGTTCGACATTCTTTATGCCGAAGGCATTTCGTGGACTGGCTCTATCGTGGATGCCGGAACCGATTGCGGCATCATTGAAAAGAAAGGCTCGTGGCTTTCTTACAACGGTCAGCAACTCGGACAGGGCCGTGACGGCGCGCGCAAGGCGCTGATGGAAGACAAAAAGCTTGCCGACGAACTGGCTGTAAAAATTAAGGCGACTGCCAAGGCCAAAACCGACGGCAGCGAATAATCGGCGGGTTTCCGTAGCGTGCTTGAGAGGTGGCAATGAGTCTTTTATTGGTGGTGGGCGGCTCAGCTCTTTTCTTCCTTCTGGCCTATTTTACCTATGGCCGTTTTCTCGCGGGCAAAGTATTCCGGCTGGATGACAGCCGCGTCACACCGGCGGTCGAGCAGAACGACGGCTTGGATTTTGTTCCCGCAAAAAAAGGGATGCTGCTCGGCCAACACTTTTCCGCCATCGCCGCCGCCGGGCCGATTAACGGGCCGATTCTTGCCGGAGTATTGTTCGGCTGGGCGCCCGCTCTGATCTGGATTCTGGTCGGATCGGTGCTGATTGGCGGTGTGCATGATATGGGTTCGCTGATCGCGTCCATTCGTCATGAAGCCCGCTCAATTACCGATGTGATCCGCACACACGTTTCCCGCCGGGCCTGGGCGCTGTTCATGGTTTTTATCTGGATCACGCTGGTGTATGTCATTGTGGCGTTCACGGATATAACCGCTTCGTCGTTTGTCGGAACGGTGACGCTGGAGTCTGGGGAAAAAGTCGGCGGCGGAGCGATTGCGTCGTCGTCGGTTCTTTATCTGATTCTTCCGGTAATCATGGGGCTTCTTCTGAAATTCACCCGGCTCAAAGAACGGTGGGCGTTGCTGATTTTTCTTCCGCTGGTCGGCGTTGCCATCTGGGCCGGTAAATATATGCCGCTGGATTTTCCGGCGTGGCTGGCGGCGGATCCGGCGGCGGCGCAGAAACTATGGTGCGTGCTGATTTTGATTTACTGTGTTGTTGCGTCGGTGGTTCCTGTGTGGCTGGTTCTTCAGCCGCGTGGCGCGATCGGCGGCTGTTTTCTGTATATTGCGCTGATTGCCGCCGCGATCGGGGTGGTGTTCGGCGGCTGTCCAATTGAATATCCGGCGTTTACCCGGCTTGGCGGCGGGCTGAACTCTGGGTTCTGGTTTCCAATGTTTCCGATGCTGTTTATTACAGTCGCCTGCGGGGCTTGTTCGGGTTTTCATTCGCTGGTGTCATCCGGCACGACGTGTAAGCAGATTAAGAAGGAAAGCGATGTTAAGCCGATCGGCTACGGCGCAATGCTGCTCGAAGGCTTGGTGGCCGTGGTTTCTCTGGCTTGCGTGATGATTGTGGCGAAAGACAGTCCGTTGGCTTCGAAGGCGCCGAATTTTATTTATGCGTCCGGCATTGGACGGTTTCTTGAGCTGATCGGCATTCCGGCCTCGTTCGGAATTTCGTTCGGCCTGATGGCGTTCACGAC
>JADYZA010000182.1 GCA_020853375.1 Verrucomicrobiota bacterium
GCATGTACAACAAAGCTGGATTCTCTGGAAACAGCAGCAACTTTTCTTTTATTTGCGCATCCAGCTTCTTGTTCTGCTCTACAAGGGCAAACTGGCGAGCAGGAATACACCGCGCGAAATTTAAACTGTATTCTGCAATCAGGTTGCGGGCCTCCTGTCCCGGATCCCCGCCCCATAATTGAACGAGTCCCCGTGTCCAGAATTCCGCTTCCAGTCGATTACTCTCTGCGGTCGAAAGCGGGCTGTCCTTAGGGATGTCCCTCGCCTCATAGAACTGCCCGCTCATTGCCTCGAATGCGATTGCGACCTTTTGCATTTCTGGTGATAGCCCAGAAGATGCGGCGCGAATTATTTGACAAACAGACGGGTCCGTCACGGTCAACATGGCCAACAGTTTTGTTGCCGTCAACGCGGTCGAGTATCCGCTACTATTTTTGTCCTGCAACCCCTCCATGGCGGAAACCAACCTTTGAACGTACGCCGGATCCCCGGTGATACAAAACCCAGCCATCAATAGATCTGGGGAATTCCTTTCCGCCAGAGGCAGATCGAGAAACTTGTAAGGGGTCTTTTTCTGGAGCACTTCGGTGACGTATTTGAAATCACGATGCTTAGAGTCATCCGCAATTTGTTGCAGATACAATCGACCCTGCGGGGCGTCGATCAGCCAAAGAGCTTCAAGACAAGCCTGCCGTAACCATGTGCGGGAAACCTCTGTTTGCTTGACCCATTCTGCTGCGCGATCCGGATGCTTTTGAAATAGAAAGAATAGAAGCGCCACAGCGCCTTCTCTTTCAGTTTGGTAATAATTCATACAAGCCAGCGCATCTGAAACCTGATCTGGTTGAGGTTTTTTGTAATAGCCTAGAAGCCATTTGGTTAGAACCGTGCTGTTGGTAAAGACTCGCGGCGGGATGCTTTGCGAACTCCAAATAATATTCGAGGGGACGGAAAAAATATCCTTAGTCGGGGCTCCAGCTTCGTATTCATCATAGCGTATTTTTCTGATCAACTCTGGGCTGCTGTCGTCCCTCCGGAGTTCCATCTGAAACGGAACCCCCAGCGTTTGTTTGACATACAAGGTGACGAGAAATCCGTCGGCAAAAGACTCCCATACATCGCAGAGAGTTCCGTCGACCTTTTCTGGGAAGTTGGTAAAGCCGTTCTCCCGCATAAATTCCAATTCGCCCCCGTAACGCAACTGTTTTAGCCGTTCGTTATAGGCAAAGGGGCCGAAACGGAATTCAGACGCATTATCCCGAACATAGGAGCCTTCGTTTGAGTCGCTACCGTAGTACCAAGCGTCTGGGAAGTGAATTACCGTGGTTTTCCCCCCATTTTGGTAGTCGATTCTTGCTTTTCCGTCTGCCACCCAGAGGGTTCTGGCCAAATCTGCGCTTAGTTTTCCAGACACCGGAAGCTCCCGAACCTTCATAAAAACGGTTTGATCGGCAAAAGAAATTCTGCCGATAAGGAACAGGGAAAAACAAAAAAGAAATTTTTTCATAGTGAAGCCCTTTCGACGGCATTCAAACAATCATTGGGATGGCTGGAAAGGAAAAAAGCCGCCCCGTTTCCGGAGCGGCTTTTCGTTTGCGCGGATGAGGAGGCTTATTCTTCGCCGCCGCGAACTTTACCTTCAGCGCGGCGTTTTTTGATCACTTCTTCGGCGATCGAGAACGGCACAGCTTCGTAGTGTTCGAAGTGCATGGTGAACGAGGCCCGGCCCTGTGAGAAGGAGCGGATGGTGTTCGAGAAGCCAAACATTTCGCTTAGCGGAACAAATCCACGAACCAGCTTCATGCCACCACGACTATCCATGGATTCGATACGTCCGCGACGCTGACAGATGCTGCCGGAGGACGGGCCCATGTATTCTTCGGGCGTGGTGATTTCGATGGACATGATCGGTTCAAGCAGTTGCGGGTTTCCTTTAAGGAAGAGCTGCTTGAAGCCCTGACGCCCAGCGATCTGGAAGGCGAAGTCGCTGGAGTCGACGTCGTGGTACGAACCGTCCACGAGGTTGACGGCCATGTCGACCACCGGATAGCCGGCGTACGGGCCGCTCTGCAGAGCCTGAATAATGCCTTTTTGAACCGACGGAATGTATTCTGTAGGAATGCGTCCGCCAACGACTTTGTTGTTGAATTCAAAACCTTCGCCCGGACCCCGCGGTTCGAGTTCGAGCACGACGTGAGCGTACTGACCACGTCCGCCGGACTGTTTGGCGTGTTTGTAGGAACCGTTCGTTGCTATGGTGGCGGTTTCGCGGTAAGCCACTTCCGGTCGTCCGGACTTGGCCTGTACGCCGAATTCGCGTTTCAGACGGTCTACGATAATTTCAAGGTGCAACTCACCCATGCCGGAGATGATGGTTTCGCTGGTCTCCTGGTCGAAGGCGACGGTGAATGTCGGATCTTCATCGGCCAGACGGTGCAGAGCTTCGCCCAGCTTTTCGTTGTCCATTTTGGATTCGGGGGCGACGCTGATGGAAATAACCGGAGCCGGGAATTCCATGGCTTCGAGATAGATCGGATGTTCTTTGGCGCACAGGGTGTCGCCGGTCTTGGTTTCGGTCAGACCGACCACCGCTACGATATCGCCCGCGTAAGCGGCATCAATACCTTCCTGTTTGTTGGCGTGCATACGGAGAACGCGGCCGACGCGCTGCATTTTGTCGCGGGAGCTGTTGTAAATGTTGGTGCCTGCGGTCAGCGTTCCGGAGTAAACGCGGACGTAGGTCAGTTTACCCATGTGCTTGTCGGACATGATCTTGAAGGCCAGAGCGGAAAGATGGTCATCATCTTTTGGCTGACGGGAAATTCCTTCGCCGCCTTTTTCGCAGATGATCGGCGGGATTTCGTTCGGAGCCGGCAGAATGTGAACCACGCCGTCGAGAACGCGCTGAACGCCTTTATTTTTGAAAGCGGAGCCGCAATAAACCGGAACGACTGTGCGGGCGATGGTGGCCTTGCGCAGGATGCCCCAGATTTCATTTTCGGTCAGTTCTACGCCGCCGAAATATTTTTCCATCAGTGCTTCGTCCTGCTCGGCGCATTTTTCGACCAGATTGTTGCGCCATTCTTTGGCCTGATCGAGCAGTTCTGCCGGGATTTCCTCTTCACGGAACTCGGTGCCCTTGTTTTCTTCGGCGTAATAAACAGCGACCATTTTAACGAGGTCGATAATGCCGATGAAGGTTTCGGCGTTGCCGATTGGAATCACCACCGGTACGGCGTTGCCGCCCAGTTCCTTCTGGATGCCTTCGACCACACCGAAGAAATCGGCGCCGACGCGGTCCATTTTGTTCACGAAAGCGATTTTCGGCACGCTGTATTTTTCAGACTGGTGCCAAACGGTTTCAGATTGTGGCTGAACGCCGCCGACCGCGCAGAACAGCGCGATCGCGCCGTCGAGCACGCGCAGGGAGCGCTCCACTTCCATGGTGAAGTCCACGTGTCCGGGGGTGTCGATCAGCGAAATCATGTGGTCGCCCCACATGGTGCTGGTTGCGGCGGATGTAATGGTGATGCCGCGTTCCTGTTCCTGAACCATCCAGTCCATCACGGCGGCGCCGTCATGCACTTCGCCAATTTTGTGCGACTTGCCTGAGTAGAAAAGGATGCGTTCGCTGAAGGTGGTTTTACCGGCGTCGATGTGCGCCATAATTCCGATATTCCGGACGTTGGTCATGGGTACTGTTCTGGCCATAGTTCTGCCTCGCTGTTTTTGTCTGTTCTATTCCCTGTAAAAGAGCCGCGAAATATGGCGTTTCAGTTCCGCGCCTTCAAGCGCAAAACCGTTAAATTTTGGTTCCAAGGTCTGGAAAACCCGGACGGAAAGTTTCCGAGGTTCGGAACCTATTGCGCCGCCTTTTTAAGCCGCCGGATGGTGACGGTTTTTTCGTAGAGCGCTTTACCGACGATCGCGCCGGTCAGATTGGCGCAGTTCAGTGCCGCCAGCCGCTGGATGTCCTCTTCGCTCGAAACGCCGCCGGAGGCGACCACGTCGCACGAAACCGCCGAGCAGATTTTCCCCATTTCAAAAGCGTTCACGCCGTCGAGCATCCCGTCGCGGGCTGTATCGGTATAAATAATGGTGCCAACGCCCGCCTCATCCACCTTTTTCGCCAGATCCACCGCTTCGATGTCGGTCGTTTCGACCCAACCCTTCGTCTGAACCTTGCCCGCGCGGGCATCAATGCCGACCGCAATCCGTTCGCCGCCGAACTTTTTGACCAGCCGGGCCAGCTCCTCGGGATGTTCGCAGGCGCGGGTTCCCAGAATTACGCGGCACACGCCGGTCGCCAGCAGAGTTTCAATATCTTCATCCGTGCGGATGCCGCCGCCGATTTCGACCGGAATCTTAATCGCGGCGCAGATTTCTCGCAGAACCTCCGTGTGAACCGGACGTCCCGCAAACGCGCCGTCGAGATCCACCACATGCAGAAATTCGCCGCCCGCCCTCGCCCAGTGTTTGGCCATTTCGACCGGAGAATCGGAATAAACCGTCTCCTCGTTTGCCAAACCCTGCCGCAGGCGCACACACTTGCCGCTCTTCAAATCAATCGCCGGAATAATAGTAATCATCGGCGGGGAGAATACGCATCGACGGCGGGTATGACACGAAAAAAACAACGCCCGATTGCGTCCGCCGAGTTTCTTCCTTATAAACGCCGCCGTGAAGCCAGCCTTTTCAGAACAATTGAACCGTTGCGAATGCTGTCCGCGCCGATGCGGAGTTGATCGGCTGGCCGGGAAAACCGGATTCTGCAAAGTCGGCGGCGATATTCTGCTTTCGCACGCCGGACTGCACTACGGCGAGGAACCGCCGATCTCCGGAACGCGCGGTTCCGGAACCGTCTTTTTCGCCGGATGCAACCTCCGCTGCGCCTTCTGCCAGAACTGGCAGATCAGTCAGGAGTTTGAGACGGCTAAAGTTCGCGCGCTGACCGCTACCGGACTGGCCGACGAAATGCTCCGGCTTCAGTCCGAAGGGGCGCACAACATCAACTTCGTCTCGCCGTCGCACATGATTTTTCAGATGGCGGACGCCATTCTGGCCGCCCAGCAAAAAGGACTTACCGTTCCGGTCGTCTACAACTCCAACGGCTACGACTCCGTTGCCGCGCTCCGCCAGATTCGCGGACTGGTCGATATTTATCTGCCCGACATTAAATATATGGATAACGCGCTGAGCCGAAATTTTTCGGCGGCGGACGATTATGCCGATGTTATTCCCGGCGTCCTGCGCGAAATGCTCGATCAGGTCGGCCTGCTGGAACTCGACGATGATGGCGTCGCTGTGCGCGGACTGCTTGTCCGCCACCTCGTTCTGCCGGGACAGATTGAAAACAGCAAAGCCTGCTTAAAGTTTCTGGCGGAACTCTCGCCGGGAAATTCCGTCAGCATCATGTCGCAGTATTCGCCGCAGTATAAAGCCTGCGGAATTCCGGAACTAAACCGACCGCTGACCGCAGAGGAATACGACGAAATCACCGACTACGCACTCGAACTCGGTCTCGAAAACGCCTTTATCCAAACCTTGGAAAGCCAGGAAACCTACCTGCCCGACTTCGATAAAATCGCGCCGTTTTTCGATTAGAGATTCGAAGAAGCGGACTGGGAGCCGATTTTGTTTTCCCGCTCATATATCTTCAAGTCAAC
>JADYZA010000183.1 GCA_020853375.1 Verrucomicrobiota bacterium
AGATAGATGTTTTTATCGCTTCCGAGCCGGGCGCGGAATACTTCGCGCATCGCTTCGAGCATGGTGAGCGCATCGCCGCCGGAGCGCTGTTCGCTCGCGGCGGACGTCAGTTTTTCCGGTAACGGCTTTTTCGCGGAAAGTTCGGTTTGGGCGTTCGGTGTGCCGCGCGCGACAGCGAATGCGGCATCGATATCGTGGTTGATCGAATGCTCAATCTCTTTGAGCTGGGCCTCGGAGATTCCGGCGGCGATCAGCTGTTCGGCAAGAATCCGGATCGGATCGGCCTTTGCATGCATTTCGCGGATGTCGTCCGCCGAGCGGTAAAGGGTATGGTCGTCAGCGTTGGTGTGGCTGGTCAACCGCTCGACATCAATAACAACAATTTGCGGGCCACGGGTTTTCCGAACCTTGGAAACCGCATCGCCGAAGACGCGGTGCGTTGCCACCACATCGGTTCCGTCCGCGCGGAGAATCGGCAGGCCGTAGAACTCTTTCGCGTCGCCATCCGGCAAAGAGAAAAATGTGCGTCCCTTGGTCGGCGTGGAAAGCGCATAACGGTTGTTCTGAACAACAAAGAGAACCGGAAGCTGAGAACGAACCGCCTCGGCCACCGCTTCGAGAAATTCACCCTCCTGCGTTCCGCCGTCACCGATACCGCAATAAACAATGTCCCGTCCGTTTTTAACGGCCTGCGCCACGCCAACGGCTTGCAGCGCGTTGCTGCTGACGCCGGTCGGAACCCCGATTAGATTCAGCGATCGGTTGCAGGCAAATCCGGGCATATTCCGACCTTCGGACGGCGAGCCGGTTTTCCCGAGCAGGTCGAGAAGTATGTCAAGAAGAGGAAGGCCGCGGGCAAACATCAGAGCCCGGTCGCGGTAGTGGCAGTGGAGCCAGTCCGTTGCCGTCAGATGAGGCGCCAGCGCCGCCATCGCCTCATGGCCGGATGAAGGAATATAGAAAAAGGCCTCTCCGCGCTGAGCCGCGTCCGCCTGAACGGCATCCGCTTTGCGCGATGTGAGCATGTGGCGGTAGATGCCGAGAAAAAGCTGGGTGTCTGTTTTTTGCATGAGATAAGAAATGTTTAATTAAGAACGCATAGTAAGGGGCGGTTTCGGTCAGGTCGAATAAATTTTCCACCATCCATCGATCCTACTGGATCGATTCCACAATGACCTTCTGACCCTCGTGACGCCACTTGACTTCAAGGTCGAAAAGCCGCGTGCCAAAAAGCCGCGCCGCGTCGTCGTCCTGATAGGCGGGGCGAGGATTATAGCCAAGCATGTCGGTGATGAGCTGTTGTTTTTCCTTTTCCAAGGTTCGGAAAACGTTTTCTGCTTCCGGCGAAAAGGTAACGGTGTTGACCGGTTCCGGCGCGCCGCCAGCAAAGCCGCCGCGCGCGACGGGAATGCTGTCGGCGTATGGAATGTACGGTTTGATATCCAGAACCGGTGTGCCGTCGAGGAAATCGCCGCCCGCCAGTTCGAGCGTCGTGCCGCGTACGGCTTTGAGCTCTACCACGGAAAGGCCGATCGGATTGGGGCGGAACGGCGAGCGTGTGGCGAAAACCCCCACACGAGTGTTGCCGCCGAGGCGCGGCGGACGAACTGTCGGCTGAAACGTTTCACAAATGCTTTCATGAAAAACAAAAACGATCCAAAGGTGGGAAAACTCTTCAATTCCCCGCAAGGCTTCGGCGACGTTATACGGCGGGAATAGCTCCAGTGTGGCCGACGCGCTCTTAATCAGCCCCGGCTGGCGCGGGATGCCGAACTTTTCCTTAAAGCAGGAATGAATGATGCCGACCGGTTCCATGTTCATGACGACACCCTATGAGATTATTCGTTTTTTCCAATCCTAATAGTTGCCGGAACATCCGCCTGCGTTTTTACGAAAATCCGTAGGAATAACCGGCCTATCCGGCGTTCTGCGCGCAGATAAATCCTTTGAGTTTCATGCGGCGCGGTGTAATCTCCGAGCCGATAAAAGCAAACTCGCTTGAGCTGACAACCTGATTGTCAATCGAGCGGTAAAGATGGAAAAGACATAGAAGGAGCAACGATGAAAAAGTGGAAATGTGAAGCCTGTGGATACATTCATGACGGTGATGAAGCCCCTTGCAAGTGCCCGAAGTGCGGAGCGCCGAAAGAGCAGTTTACACAGCTCGACGAAGCCGCCGCCAAACTGGTTGAGCGTTCGCGCCACACCAACACTCTGCATGCACACGTCATCGACCTGGCCCGGCAGGTTGAATCCGCCTGCAACGCAGGCATCAAAGACGAACTCGATCCCGGTTGTGTGGACGTGTTCACCAAATGCCGCGCTATGGCCTGGCAGATGATGAAACTTTCGATGACCGAAATGCAGGGCCACATGAAAAAAGGCAAATGGGGCTGAGTAATCGGCGGACTGTAATTGCCGTTTGAAAAGGCGCTCCGGAACTCCGGGGCGCCTTTTTCTGTCTTGCTTCCGGACCGTAAATATCCTTTTATCCGGACAAGCGGATAAAAGCAGTATGACCGAAACCAACATTCTCGAAGTTTTCAAAGCGCTGGGCGACGAGGCCCGGTTACGGATTTTGCGCGCTGTCGAAATTGCTGAGCTTTCCGTGGCCGAAATTGTGGAAGCTCTGAAAATGCCGCAGTCGTCGGTGAGCCGCCACTTGAAGCCGTTGCGCGACAGCGGCCTGCTCGACACCCGCCGCGAAGGAACTTCCGTTTATTACCGGCGCGGGCCGGTTTTTCAGGATTTGACCTTTGCCCAGCTGATGAGCGAAAGGCTGGCGGAACTACGCGGAGCCAGCCGTGACCGCGCGGCGGTTGACCGCGCCATCGAATACCGGCGCAGAGAGAGCACTAAATTTTTTGACGAAATCGCCGGACGCTACGGCTCGCTGACGCAACCGGGCGGAGGCTGGCAGGCTCTCGCCTCGGCGCTGGCCGCCGGATTTGCCGGACAGACGGTGGCGGATATTGGTTGCGGCGAAGGCGATCTGACGTTGCTGCTGGCCCGTTTCGCCAAGCAGGTCACGGCGGTTGATTTATCGGCGCAGATGCTCCGTGTGGTGCAGGAACGCTCGGCGGAAGCCGGTGTCGCGCGGCGCGTAACGGTGGGTAAAGGCGATTTGGAACAGCTTCCGCTGGAAACAAACAGCATGGACGCCGCCTTTGTGAGTCAGGTGCTGCACCATGCCGCGCGGCCGGAAAAAGCGCTGGCGGAAGCGGCGCGGATTTTGAAGCCGGGCGGACGGCTGCTTCTACTTGATCTGGCTCAGCACGATCAGGAGTGGGTGCGCACGGAATGGGCCGATCAGTGGCTCGGATTCGACGAGCGCGAACTGCGGAGCTGGCTGGCCGGAACAGGTCTTAAGATGGAAGTTTTCCAAACCTTGGAAGGGCCGACACCGGCCTTTTCTGTCGTGATGATTGTGGCAACTAAAGAAGCGAAGAAACGGAGTAAATAGGCATGGCAAAGAAGACGATTTCAAAGAAGCAGGATTATTTGGTTAAGGATCTTTCACTGGCACCGTTCGGCCGGAAGGAAATGGAGCTGGCGGAATATGAAATGCCCGGCCTGATGGCTCTGCGCGAAAAATATGGCAAAGAAAAACCGCTCAAGGGCGCACGGATCACCGGATCGCTTCACATGACGATTCAAACGGCGATGCTGATTGAGACCCTGCAGATTCTCGGCGCGAAGGTTCGCTGGGCGAGCTGTAACATTTATTCCACGCAGGATCACGCCGCCGCCGCCATTGCCGTGACCGGAACACCGGTTTTCGCAGTGAAGGGCGAAACGCTGGAAGAGTACTGGGACTACACCGACCGCATCCTCGACTGGGGCAACGGAAAAGGCCCTAACATGATTCTCGATGACGGCGGCGATGCGACGCTGTTTGTACACCTCGGACTGAAAGCCGAAAGCGATCCGTCCATCCTCGATCGCAAACCGGGAAGCCACGAAGAAAAAATTCTGCTGGCCCAGCTCAAAACAGCTCTCAAGAAAGATCCCAAACGCTTCTCCCGCATCAACAAAGACATCATCGGCGTCAGCGAGGAAACGACTACAGGTGTGCACCGTCTGTACCAGATGATGGAGCGCGGCGAACTTCTTTTCCCAGCGTTTAACGTGAACGACTCGGTGACCAAATCGAAATTCGACAATCTCTACGGCTGCCGCCACTCGCTGGTGGACGGCATTATGCGCGCCACCGACGTGATGCTTTCGGGCAAGGTTTGCGTCGTCGCCGGATACGGCGATGTCGGCAAAGGTTCTTGCCAGTCTCTTAAAGGACAAGGCGCCCGGGTTGTCGTAACCGAAATTGATCCAATCTGCGCCCTGAAGGCCGCGATGGAAGGTTATGAAGTGATGACCATGGACGACGCCTGCACCCTCGGCGATCTGTTCGTCACCACGACCGGCTGCTGCGATGTCATCACCGAAGCGCACATGCGCAAAATGAAGGACATGGCCATCGTTTGTAACATTGGACACTTCGACAGCGAGATTCAGGTTGAGAAACTCAAAAAATATAAATGGACCAACATCAAACCGCAGGTCGACAAAATCACATTCCCGAACAAAAAGAGCATCCTGATGCTGGCGGAAGGCCGCTTGGTAAACCTCGGTTGCGCAACCGGCCACCCAAGCTTTGTCATGTCGAACAGCTTTACCAATCAGGTGCTCGCGCAGATGGAACTCTACTG
>JADYZA010000229.1 GCA_020853375.1 Verrucomicrobiota bacterium
AACGGCGAGGTCGGATGTTTCTTTAAACTTCCACCAGATACGGTCACGTCCGCGAATCACCCATTCCTGATTGATCGGCGACGAAAACGAAGCGGCCGTACAAATCAGCAATACCGCAAAGACCGCCCGAAGCTGCTGCCGTTCGGCGCAATGCGGCACCAGTGTAACGACAAGAGCAACGGCGAGCAGCGGATAAACGATTGCTTGATAATCGTCGTACGGGAATGGCGCCATAAAGTGAACAAACGTGATGAACGCGCCCGACAGCCAAAGCAGAGACAAAAAGCTGCGAGCGAACGGCGAGCGCTCCGCATTCGCTTCGCGGAGCAACTCGACCAGTTTTGGGCGACTGTCTAACATCATCTCCTCAAATCCGCGTTCGCGGATCGGCCAATGCAACCGCTTTAACGCAAAGGTCAGCAAAAGACCTGCTGTGAAAACGAAATAGGCCTGCACAAACCGTGAAATAAACCCGACTTTCAACGCTATCAGTTGAGTCAAACTGCCCGGCGAGCGGCCGGCATGGTAGCCGAACAACGCGAATTCCGTATTTTCCGGAGCGAGAAGGAAAAACGATCCGAGTCCGAGTAACAAGATCAGTCCGCCGCCGATTCCAAACGCAACCCACGACAGCGGAAACACTTTCTTACGGTTCCAGATCAGCCAGAGCCCGGCGAGCGGCAGAGCGATTCCCGCTGAAAGCCGCGCACAAGCCGCCAGTGCCAGCAAAAATCCGCCCCAGAACGCCGCGCTAGCACCGCGCCGTCCGCTTGTATAGCTGAGCGCAATAAACCCAGCGGTTAGAAAAAATCCGCACAACGCATAGGTTTTAACAATCACTGTAAAATAGCTCTGATAGACATTCACGCCGACCAGAATGAATGCACAGAGCGCGGCCGCTTTCCGGTGTTTGGAAAAAACAGAACGCGCGGCAAGCCAAGCGGCGCAACCGGCGGCGGCCAGCCCGAACAGCGCGGTAATCAGCCGTCCGCCCGCCACGCCGAATTTTCCGATGATTGGAAACAGTACGCCGTAGACATACGGAAGTGCCGGACCCTGCGTGAACATAAAGTCACGGTAGAGAATTTTACCCTGAGTGATCTGTTTCGCGGCATAAAGGTACCAGCCTTCATCCTGATTCAGATTACCCCAGAAAAGATTGGCCGCGCTTAGCAAAATAGCCAGCCCGACCGCGATAACGGTGAAGGAAACCCATGTGGCTCGTTTCATAATGAAACGGATATTGCCCTGCCGTAACGCCTTTTCCGAACCTTTTTTTCCAAACCTTGAAAATTTTTACGCCAGCACAATCAAACCAGCCCGGAAGCGTCCCTACGCCATCAACTCATCGAGTTCGGCCCAGCGGGCAAAAGCGGTTTCAAGTTCCAAAGAAACCGCCGCGGCGCGTTCCGTGACGGTTTTAATTTCGTCCGCCGGTCGGCGGTAAAAGTCCGGATCATTCAGCTTCAGGTTCAGCGTGGCCAGCTCAGCTTCGAGCTGCTCAATTTTTTTGGGCAGGTTTTTTAG
>JADYZA010000184.1 GCA_020853375.1 Verrucomicrobiota bacterium
CAGGTTCGACTCCTGATGGGTGCACCACTCTTTTACACCGCACTTCCAATGTTTGGAATGTGCGGTTTTTCATGTTGTGAAATCCCGAAAAAAGCCTCGAATTTTCCAACCATTGGAAACTTTGCTTTCGGCGTATGTCTGCGTATGATTCGCCGCATTCATGAAACAGTCATTTTCTTTATTTCTGGCGTTTAAGTATCTGAAACCTAAACGATCGTTTCTTTCGGTTGTCACGCTTTTATCTCTTCTTGGTGTCACGCTTGGTGTCGCCGTGCTGATTGTTGTTCTGTCCGTGATGACCGGCTTTGACGAAACATGGCGGGAACGGATACTCAGTTTTAACGCGCATGTCAAAGTTTCCGAATATGGCGGTGTCGTGCGGCAACCGGAAAAGATACTCAGTGCGCTGAAGAATGTTAAAGAGGTCACCGGCGCGGCGCCAAATTTGGAAGGGCTTGTTTTTATTCAGGTTGGCGGAAACGCTCAGCCAGCTCAATTGCGCGGGATTGACCCTGAGCTGGAAAAAACGGTTAGTCAGGTTCCGAATCACATGGTCGAAGGACAGTTTTCGGTTGGCTATGGCCAGATTGTAGTCGGGCGGGATCTGGCGTTGCGCTGCGGTTTGCGCTTGGGCGATAAACTGCTGGTCTATTCACCGCAGAATTTTGTCTCCAAGGACGAACTTCGCTTGCCGGAGGAGCTGACGGTTAGCGGAATTTTCGAAGTCGGTATGTATGAGATCGATGCTGGGTATGTGCTGACGTCGCTTCAGACGGCGCGCACTGTTTACAATGTGGAACAGGGCGTTCACAGTGTGCAAGTGATGACGTCCGATCCCATGTTGGCACCCGCCGCCGCCCGCGATATTCACAAGGCTCTGGGCCCTTACTTTGAAGTGCAGACTTGGATTGATTTGAATCGGCAGCTTTTCACGGCGTTGCAGACCGAGAAGAACATGATGTTTTTTCTGCTGATCTTTATCACCATTGTTGCGGCGTTCGGAATTACCAATACGCTGATCACACTCACTGTGCAGAAAACCCATGAAATCGGGCTGCTGAAAGCTATCGGATTTTCAAACCGTCGTATCGTCGCGATATTTCTCTGGATCGGCGTGGTGCAGGGCGTGATCGGTACTGGAATGGGATTAGGTCTAGGACTGCTGGCGCTTAAATACCGTAATGAACTGCTCAATTTTATTTCCACGCAGTTCCGCGTTGATTTGCTACCCAAGGAACTTTATCAGCTCAGTCAGATTCCGTCGCACACGACAGCTCAGGACGTTGTCACCGTTTGCGCGACGGTCTTAGTGATTTGCACGCTCGCCGGCCTCGTTCCCGCTTGGCGCGCCGCGCGACTTGAACCTGTGGAGGCGTTACGCAATGAGTGAAACAATTTTGAGAGCGGAAGAGGTTCATAAAACCTATCACATCGGAAAACGCGCGGTGGAGGTTTTGCACGGCGTGTCGCTGACGATTAATCGCGGCGAGACCATTTCGATTATGGGAGCCAGCGGTGCGGGCAAAAGCACCCTGATGCATATTCTCGGCGGGCTGGATCATCCGGACTCAGGCGATGTTTTTTTTGAGGAAACGAGCCTTGGTAAAATGAATTCAGCGAAACGCTCTGCGTTCCGCGCAAAGCGGTGCGGCTTTATTTTTCAAGGTTACCATCTGCTTCCGGAGCTGGATGTGCGCCAGAATGTGATTTTACCGTCGATGGCATCGGGAAACGGGCGTGATGTAAAAGCTCGCGCCGAAGAGCTTCTTGAAAAAGTCGGGCTGACTGGACGGATGGATCATCGTCCAATGGAGCTTTCCGGCGGCGAACAGCAACGGGTGGCGATTGCTCGGGCTTTAATGAACAATCCTGACCTGATTTTGGCGGACGAACCGACCGGTAATCTGGACTCGCATACCGGTGAAAATATATTGAACAACCTCTTTGATTTAGCGCAATCTGCGAAGCGCACGTTGATTATTGTTACGCACAATGAAGCGGTTGCGAAGCGTTGTCAGCGTGAATTAATTTTGAAAGATGGGAAACTTGAAGAGTAGAGGAATGCAGGATCATGAAAATTTATTTAAACGGTAAGCTGGTTGACGAGAAGGATGCGGTTGTTTCAGTTTTTGACCACGGTCTGCTGTACGGCGACGGCGTTTTCGAAGGAACCCGAGTTTATAACGGGCGCGTTGCGTTTCTCGACGAACATATGGATCGTTTGCTCGATTCAGCCAAAGTGATTGCGCTGGATGTTGGCATGACCAAAGAAGAGCTGAAAAAGGCAACCATCGAAACCTGCAAAGCCAACGGCATCAAAAACGGCTACATGCGGCATGTTGTTACGCGCGGAGTCGGTTCGCTGGGCCTGAATCCTTTTCAGTGTAAAAAGGCGCAGGTCATCATTATCGCCGCAGATATTCAGCTTTATCCGGCAGAGCTTTATGAAACGGGCATGAAGATCATCACCGCCGGCACCATCCGGAACATGTCAGAAGCGGTCAATCCGCGTGTGAAGAGCCTGAATTATCTCAACAACATTATGGCCAAGATCGAAGCGATCAACGCCGGTGTGCTGGAGTGTCTCATGCTCAACGCGCAGGGCTTTATTGCGGAAGCTTCCGGCGACAACGTTTTCGCCATCAAAGGCAATAAGCTGATGACGCCGCCCACTTGGTGCGGCGCGTTGGAAGGCGTCACGCGCGACAAGGTCATGCAACTGGGCCGCGAACTGGGCATGGACGTTCAGGAAACCGTTATGACCCGTTATGAACTCTGGACGGCCGACGAGGTTTTCCTGACCGGGACGGCGGCGGAGGTCATTGCGGTCGTTGAACTCGACAGGCGCCCGATCGGTACCGGCAAGCCTGGCCCGGCCACGAATAAGCTGATCAAAGCCTACCGTGATTTCGTCAACAGCAACGGCACATTGATTGAATAAAGGGAACTCCCTGTGAAGTGTGATCTATGCGATAAAGAAGCTGTTGTGCATCTGACCCAAGTGGTCAACGGAGAGATGAAAGAAATCCATCTCTGCGAGGAACATGCTGTCGCCCAAGGGATTGATCTAAACAGCCCGATTTCCATTACGGATATTTTGATGGGACTGAATGGACCCCAGAAAAACTTCGCCAACGAATTGAGTCTGGCCTGTCCCCGTTGCGGCATGACACGCGAGGAGTTCCGGAAAACCGGACGCCTCGGTTGTCCGGACTGCTATAAAACCTTTATGGCCGAGCTGACCATGGCAATCAAAGCCATGCACCAGAGCGGACAGCATCTCGGAAAAATTCCGGAGCGAGAAGGGGTGCAGACCCGGATGAAATCGAAAGTCGCCCGTCTGCACAAGGATCTCGAAGCGGCTATCGCCCGTGAGGATTTTGAAAAGGCGGCCAAACTTCGCGACCAGATCAAAAAATGCCGCGAAGAAGGCGCTCAGGATGACGGGGGTGCGAAATGACTCTCGACGGACTATTGCAACGGCATGGCGGCTGGCTTGAGTCCGGTCCCGCAGAGGGGCCGGTTATCAGTAGTCGTGTCCGCCTCGCTCGGAATCTCCGCGACACCACGTTTCCCGGTTGGGCTTCCAAAGAAGTTCGCAACCGTGTCTGGAATGAAGTGGTGCTGGCTTTTGACCGCGTGCCGGAAAACGGCAGCTTCTTGCGTTGGCGGATGGATGAACTGAGCGCGCTCGACCGAGACCTGCTTTTTGAACGCCACCTCATCAGTCGTGAGCTGGCGGAGCGTCAGGCTGGCAGCGGCGTTTTTGTAAACGAAGACGAATGTCGCGCCGTCATGGTCAACGAAGAGGATCACATCCGGCTTCAGTCTCTGCAACCAGGATTAAACCTGCAGAAAGCATGGGAGGTTGCGGACGCGCTGGACAACGCTCTTGAGCAGGGGCTTTCCTACGCTTTTTCCAGCAAGCTCGGCTATCTCACGGCTTGTCCGTCGAATGTTGGAACCGGACTGCGTGCCAGCGTAATGCTTCACTTGCCGGGGCTGGTGCTAACCGAAGAAATCAAGCCGGTCATCAACGCCGTTTCAAAAATCGGCCTTGCCGTACGCGGACTGTGGGGCGAGGGCTCCGAAGCCTCCGGACATATGTTTCAAATTTCGAATCAGATCACGCTCGGGAAGCCCGAATTGGAAATCATCGCCAACCTCGAACAAATCGTTCTTGAAGTCATTGAACACGAAAAAAACGCCCGCCTGCGATTGATGGAAAAACAGGAAATCCGTGTGCGGGACCATGTGGGGCGAGCCTACGGCATTTTGTCCAACGCCGCGCTGATGACAACCGGCGAAGCGCTGGATCTTCTTTCCGCTTTGCGGATGGGAACGGATATTGGCCTGCTTCCCGGCATGGCCCGTCGTGACATCGACCGCCTTTTCATCCGGATTCATCCAGCGCATCTGCAGAAAGAAGCCGGTGAAGTGCTGACTTCGGAAGAACGCGACATCAAACGGGCGTTGCTCATCCGCAAATTTCTGGAAGCCAAATGAAAAAAACGCGCGTTGATCAAAAGTTTTCCACCCTTCGGAAACAGGGCAAAAAAGGATTTATCGCCTACATCGGCGCGGGTGATCCGTCGCTTGCCGACACCGTGGACATCGTCCTGCGACTCGAAGATTCTGGAGTCGATCTTGTTGAACTAGGCTTGCCGTTTTCAGACCCGCTGGCCGACGGGCGGGTCAATCAGGATTCCGCTATTAGGGCGTTAACCGCCGGAGCCACCTTTGACGGCGTGATGGACATGGTTTCCAAAATTCGCGAGCGCTCTCAGATTCCGATGATTTTCTACGCCTACCTCAACACACTCTATGCCCGTGGATTTGAAAAAGCGATGAACGAGGCCGCGTCTGCCGGCATCGACGGCTTCCTCATTCTCGACATGCCGCGCGAAGAAGCCGGGCCGTACAAAAAATTTATTTCCGCCGCCAGCCTGAACAGCATTTCGCTGATCACTCCGACCACGCCGGACGAACGGATCAAACAGATCGTCAAAGACGCCAACGGCTTTGTCTATTGCGTATCCCGCGAAGGTGTCACCGGCGTGCGCGACTCCATCGCCGAAGGCGCGCGTGGACTCGTTGCGAAAATTCAGATGCACACCAAGTTGCCGGTCGCTCTCGGCTTTGGAATCGGCACGCCGCAACAAGCCGCTGAAGCCGCTTCATTCGCCGATGCCGTCGTTGTCGGCAGCGCTATCGTCAACAAATTCCACAACAACCCGCATACACCCGAAGGCCGTGCCGATGCCGCTGCCTTCGTCGCCGAAATGGTCAAAGCAGTTCAGGAGATTTAATTATGACCGGACGTTATGCAGTGATTATGGCGGGCGGGAAGGGCGAGAGATTTTGGCCGCTGAGTACGTCGAGACATCCAAAGCAGCTTCTCGCTCTGGTTGGCGATAAGGCTTTGATCGCACAGGCGGTGGATCGGCTCGAAGGGCTGATTGCTCCAGAAAATGATTTTGTGGTGACGAATGCCGATTTGGTTGATGCGACGCGCGAAGCCGCACCGATGCTTCCGCCGGAAAATATTGTCGGTGAACCGATTGGCCGCGATACGGCGGCGGCGGTGGCTTGCGGTGGGGCGCTGGTCGGCGCGCGTGATCCGAATGCGGTTTTTGCTGTGCTGACAGCTGACCAAGTGATGGGCGATCTGGATGTTTTTAAAGCGACGTTGCGCGGCGGCATGGATTTGGCGGAGAAGAATGAAATTCTGGTGACGATTGGTATTCAGCCGACGTTTCCGAGCACCGGGTTCGGCTACATTGAGTCCGGCGCGGATTTTGCCAAGGCCGAAGGTGTTCAGTTCAAAAAGGCGGTACGGTTTGTCGAGAAGCCGGCTTTGCCGAAGGCTCAGGAGTATATGGCCTGCGGGAAGTTTTTCTGGAACTCAGGCATGTTTATCTGGTCGGTTCCAACTCTTGGAAAAGCTTTTGCGGCGCACTGCCCGGTGATGAAAACGCTGATGGACGAGCTGACGGCATACGCGAAGCGCGGCGAAATTTTCCAGGGTTTGGAAAAAATCTATCCAACCCTCGGAAAAATCTCGGTGGACTATGCTTTGATGGAGAAGGCGGACAATATCGTGATGGCCTGCGGAACATTCTCGTGGGACGATGTCGGTTCGTGGCCTGCGCTGGAAAGCCATTTTGCGAAGGATTCCGGCGGCAATACGCTGATTGGGAACTGTCAGCAGATTGATTCCAGAAATAACATCATCTACTCGAAAGACCGCCTGACGGCGGTGATCGGCGCGGAGAATCTTGTTGTGGTTCAGGCGGAAGGTGTGACACTGGTTTGTCCGAAAGACCGCGCGCAGGATATTAAGAAGATGGTGACGGCTTTGCGCGAAAAAGGATCTTTTGACGATCTGCTTTAACCGGGAGGAAACTATGGATGCGTGGCTAGGTCAGGTTTATGATCTGTTACTGTATGTTTTCGGCCGGGCGACTTCTGAAGAAACCGGTGTGCTGGTTGGGCTTTGCATTCTGTTGGGCGCGTTGGCGCTGAGCCGAGTCGGCACGTCGCTGGGCGCGCTCGGGGCTTTTTACACCACGGGCGTGCTGCTGTTGCCGGTCGGTCTTTTACTTGTTTTTGCGGCCATGGCGGTTCCTTCGCTGTTCGGATTCTACGATTGCTGGATGCCGCTGACCGCGGCTGTTATCGCGTTGCTGGTGCTGGTGCTGCCGCTGACGGTGCTTTTTCAGAAGGGCGGGTATGTCGCCGCGCTGATTGCATGGACGGTTGCTTTGCTGATCGTTGGGGCGGTTTTGACGCTGGAGCCAATGGCGATGCATAAAATTGATAAAGGCGTTCAGAAATTTCATGAAATCGAAAAACACCGCAACTTGATTGATGATGGGATGATTAAATGATGGGACGCGTGCTGGGCATTGATCATGGCGATGTGCGGATTGGAATCGCGCTCAGCGATCCGACCCAGTTTCTGGCATCGTCGCTGTGTGTGCTCGATAGTACGAACGCCGGACTGGATCAAATTGTGGCGTTGATTGCCGAACATGAGGTGGTGAAGATTGTGGTCGGTCTGCCGCGTAATATGGACGGTTCGTACGGTTCAGCGACGGAAAAGGTTAGAAAGTTTATTGAAAAGCTAAAGGCGAAAACCGATGTTCCGGTGTTTGAGTGGGATGAGCGGATGAGCACTGTCAGTGCGCATAATGCGTTGCGCGAGGCCGGACTTGACGGTAAACGGCGTAAGGGTGTTGTGGACAAGGTGGCGGCGCAGATCATCCTGCAGAATTATCTCGATGCGCAGATTTAAAGAGGGTTGACAATTGAGAGGGTTGCGATAACTATCTCCCGCATTCCGGTACTTCTCCCTTTTTCCTGATTTTACTAAACGATTCCAAATCAGCCGGATTCCAGTCTGTCCTCCACAATTTATGAATCCATCTCGATCGATCATTCTAGGCATTACCGGTGGTATTGCCTGCGGAAAAACAGAAACAGGCCGTATTTTATCCTCAGAAGGGTTCAAGGTGCTGGATTGTGATCGTCTGGCTCATGAGCTGATGGGACAAGGGCTTCCTGTGTATGCGGCGGTGGTTAAGGCTTTTGGCAGCGGGATTCTGGCGGAAGCCGGAGAAATTGACCGCGCAAAGCTTGGAAAAAAGGTTTTTTCTGACCCGCAAGCGCGCGAGGCGCTGAACCGGCTGGTGCATCCGGCGGTGATTCAAGCGGCAACGGTTTGGATATTGAAGTGTCGCAATGCGCAGGAAGATGCCGCCGTGCTGGTTCCTCTTCTGTTTGAAGCGGGTTGGACGGAAGGTTGGGATGCTGTGGTTTGTGTTACAGCTCCTGAAGAACAGGTTTTCCAGCGTTTGGAAAAACGCGGGTTGTCGAAGGAAGAGGCGGCGCAACGGATTGCGGCGCAGATGCCGCTGGCGGAAAAATCGGCCCGTGCCGGGTTTGTGCTTCGTAATGATGACACATTGGAAATCCTGCGCAGCCAGATAAAAATTTTGATTGAAGCGATAAGAGTCGAACCGAGGATTAATTATGAGTGAAGAACAGAAAGATGTCGTGAAACCGGTAAAAGCGCCTAAGGCGCCCCGCGCACCGCGGGCCGCGAAATCCGTAACACCGAAGCTGGAAGAAGCCCCTGTTGTGGTAGAACCCGCGACATCGGTCGAAAGATCCCCTCAACCGGAAGACTATATGGATGACTCGCCGCGACAAGAGGACCACTCGCGTCAAGATGAACCGCCGAGATTGGAAGATCGCGGACAACGGCAGGATGATCGTGGTCAGCGTCAAGACAACGGTCCTCGTTATGACGATCGCGGACAACGGCATGACAATGGCCAGCGGCAGAATAATAATAACCAGCGCCATGGTGATCGCGGACAGCGGCCAAATAATAACCAGCGCCATGGTGATCGCGGCCAGCGGCAGAATAATAATAACCAGCGCCATGGTGATCGCGGCCAACAGAATAATAACCGGAATAACAACCGCTCGCAGGACAACAATGGCAACAACGCGGGTCCGGGTGATGATGGGATCGGATACGAAAACCGGCAGGGCAACACACCGGCTAAAGCGATGCCCACTCTGAAACTTTTCGAACTGCAAGTGACGGAAATTCCGGAACTGAAAAAACTGGCGGAAAGTTATTCCATCGAAGACCCGGCCGGTCTGCGCAAGCACGAGCTGATTTTTGAAATCCTTAAGACGCAGATCCGCTGGGGTAACGAGGCTCTCTGCCGCGGTATTCTGGAAGTGCTTCCGGATAAATTCGGATTCCTTCGTTCTTCAGAAAACAACTATTTGCCGAACCCGGAAGACATTTATGTTTCTCCCACGCAGATCCGCCGCTTTGGTTTGCGTACCGGCGATCTGATTGAAGGACCGATCCGTTCGCCGCGACCGAAGGAACGTTTCTTCGCATTGCTGTCAGTGGACAAGGTGAATAATGATGATCCGGAAAAAAACCGTAATCGCATCCCGTTTGAAAATCTAACGCCGTTGTTTCCGGACGAACGACTGGTTCTTGAAACCACGCAGGATGAAATCTCAATGCGCGTGATGGATCTGGCAACACCGATCGGTAAAGGGCAGCGCGGACTGATTGTTGCGCCGCCGCGCACCGGGAAAACCGTGCTTCTGCAGAAAATTGCTAACAGCATTTCGGTCAATAATCCGGATTCAAAACTGATCATTCTGCTGATCGACGAGCGTCCTGAAGAAGTGACGGACATGCAGCGCACGACGAAGGCGGAAGTCCTTTCCTCGACTTTCGACGAGCACCCGGAACGCCATGTTCAGGTGGCGGAAATCGTGATTGAGATGGCCAAGCGCCGCGTTGAGAACGGCGAGGATGTCATCATTCTTCTGGATAGCATTACCCGGCTGGCCCGTGCGTATAACACGATTCAGCCGCACAGCGGAAAGATTCTTTCCGGCGGTGTGGACGCCAACGCGCTGCACAAGCCGAAACGGTTTTTCGGCGCGGCCCGCAATATTGAGGGCGGCGGAAGTCTGACGATTATTTCGACCGCGCTGGTCGATACCGGCAGCCGCATGGACGAAGTGATCTTTGAGGAATTTAAAGGCACGGGTAACATGGAGCTGGCGCTCGACCGCGATTTGGTCGGGAAGCGGATTTTCCCTGCGATCAATATCGAGAAGAGCGGAACCCGGAAAGAGGAACTCTTGCTCCATAAAGACGAGCTGGCTCGCATCTGGACGTTGCGCAAGGCGCTGAAGGATGTTCCGGCGGTTGAGGCGATGGAACTTCTCATCAACCGTCTCAAAAAGACCAAGAGCAATGCGGAATTCCTGATGGCTCTGCAAGGGTGATTCTTTTGCCGGTCGCCTGAAAGCCGCTCTGGATTTTCCGGAGCGGCTTTTTATTTTCCGATAATCAGGAACATTAAAACCTCCAATGCGGATTCCAACTGTTGGAAAAATCGGCTACTGTCCGTTCCGATATCTGGAAACCCGATCATGGAAACCGTTAAAATTTACACCGATGGCGCATGCAGGGGAAATCCCGGGCCGGGCGGCTATGGCGTGGTGTTACTGTCCGGTGAACGTCGGAAGGAACTTTCCGGAGGTTTCCGTAAAACGACCAATAACCGGATGGAACTGCTGGCGTGTATTGAAGGACTGCGTTCGCTGAAGCGGACATGCGCGGTTGAACTGACCAGCGATTCCAGTTATGTCGTGAATGCCATCGAAAAGGGCTGGGCCAAACGGTGGCGTTCCAAAGGTTGGAAGCTTTCTCCGGGAAAGCCGGCCAAAAATTCCGATCTTTGGAAACAATTGCTGGATTTATGCGCCGAACACACCGTTAGCTTTCGCTGGGTGAAAGGTCATGCCGGACATCCTGAAAATGAGCGCTGCGACGTGCTGGCGGTTGAGGCGGCGCGGTTGGAAAATCTGCCCGCCGATGCAGCTTTCGAAGCGGACCCGGTTTCTCCAGACGGTTTTCTGAATTTTTAAACGCGGAGTTTTGTATATGGATTTTCTTTCTCATTATGCGCTGGTCGATCTGTTCTGGATCGGGCTGAGTTTGTTTTTAATGGGAATGAACAAGGGCGGATTTCCTGTTGGATCCATCGCGATGCCGGTTTTGATTCTGGTTTGGCCGTCGCAGGCGCAGTCTGCCCGCGAGGCGGTCGGGTTTATGCTTCCGATGCTTTGCGTGATGGATGTGGTGGCGTTGCTGTTCTACTGGCGCCATGCGCAGTGGCGGCAACTGATTTTTCTGATTCCGGCGACAATGGTCGGCGTCGCGGTGGCCAGTTTCCTGTTTGTTTCGGATGAAGGCGCGCTGGTCGCCGTTTCAGATCGGGCGCTGAAACTTCTGATCGGAGCTCTCGGTGTTCTTTTCGTACTGTATTTCATGATGAAGAAATGGATTTTACGACATCTGCACGCATCCAAACCGAATTGGACAAAAGGAACTGTGTTCGGGTTCACGGCGGGGATGACGTCGACACTGGCACACGCCGCTGGACCGGTGATGCAGATGTATTTTCTTCCGCAACAAATGGAAAAAAAGGCTTTCGCCGGGACGAGTTGCGCTTTTTCGTGGATTGGTAACCTGATGAAACTCGTGCCGTTTATTTTGCTGGGAAGAATCCATCCTGCGAATCTAAAGCTGGGCGTGACCCTGCTTCCGGTTATTCCGTTCGGGGTCGCTCTCGGCTGGTGGCTGACACATAAAACGGAACAGAAATACTATACGGCGTTAATTTACGTCGTTTTGTTCGTCACGTCGGTTTTGTTAATTCTGAAAGCACTGTAGGCAAGCTGCCGGAGCGGTTTTATGCAATGGTCGGAAACGATACGCAAAAAGCTCAAAGAGTTGCCGGATAAGCCGGGCGTTTATCTGATGCGCGGCCGGACGGGCGCGATTATTTATGTCGGCAAGGCGGCTTCTCTTCACAAACGAGTGCAGAGTTATTTCCGCGACAGCACGTACCATAAGGCCGAACCGAAACTGCGCGGACTAATCCGTTCAATTACTGATTTCGATGTGCTGGTTCTGCGTACCGATGCCGAAGCGGTGCTGACCGAAGGCAAGCTGATCAAAGAGTACAAGCCGCGCTACAACACGATGTTCAAGGACGATAAACGGTTTCCTCTGTTGAGGGTCGATCTGCGCAAGCCGTTTCCAAAGTTTGAACTCTGCCGGATTGATAAAAACGACGGCGCGGTTTATTTCGGCCCGTACACCTCCGGACTCGCCGCACGTGCGGCACTGGAATTTGTCGAACGGCGGTTTGGTATCCGCCAGTGCCGCCCAGATCAACCTGACGCGGAAACTTATAAACACTGCCATAACGACATCATCCGCCAGTGCGCTACCCCGTGTATCGGAAAGGTGACGGCTGAGGAATATATGGAGCGTGTGCAAACGGCTTGCGCTTTCCTGCGCGGTGAACGCCCTGAGTACATCAAAGAAGTCCGAGCGCAGATGGAAGCGGCGGCGGAGAAACACCAGTTTGAAGAGGCCGCCGCATTACGCGATATGATGTTCCTGCTTACCCGCGCGGTGAAGGAGCGGGCGCTGGTACGCAAAACCGACCGGATGCTTTTGGATGATGCCGGAACTGGAGTCAAAGAGCTGGGCGAAGCGCTGGGACTGTTCAGTCCGCCTTGCGTGATAGAGTGTTTCGACATTTCCAACATTTCCGGAACGAACGCCGTCGCCAGCATGGTTGCGGCGGTGAACGGACTTCCCGCTCCGCAACGCTACCGTCGCTTTCGCATCAAGACTGTGGAGGGAAGCGACGATCCCCGGATGATGGCTGAAGCGGTTCACCGCCGTTATGGACGCCTGAAGGATGAGGGCGGAGCGCTTCCCGATCTGCTGGTGGTGGACGGCGGCATTACGCAACTGCGCGCCGCCCGTGCAGCTCTGGCTGAGGTCGGAGTGAAACTTCCAAGCATTGGACTGGCAAAGCAGCACGAAGAAATCGTGCGGGATGAGCTTCCATCCCTGTTTCTGTCTCGTGGTTCAGATGCTTTGCGCGTTATCACCAATCTTCGCGACGAAGCGCACCGCTTTGCGATTTCCTATCATCGGAAACTCCGCGCACAACGCATTCGAGAATCGGCGCTCGACGAAATTCCGACCATTGGAAAAAAGAAAAAGGAACTTCTATTGAAACACTTCGGCTCGTTTGAGCGATTGCGTAAAGCCAGTCTCGAAGAACTAACCGCCGCTCCCGGGGTCGGCCCGAAAACGGCGGAGCTGATTTTAGAAACCTTCTCGAAGAAACCGCTTTAACGGAGTTTCTTTTTCTCGGCCTTGGCGGCTTTCTTTTCCTTCATGGTCATGGCCGGTTTCTTCTTGGTTTCTTTTTTTGCATCTTGTGCTTTTGACATGGTCGGTTCTCCTTTGGTTTTTACGGTCTCTGGTGGGCGGCGTCGTAGGTTTTGATTTTGGCGGCGACTTCGGCTTCGGCCTCATCGTACATTTCACGGATCAATTCATCGTGGAATTCATAGACGCGGTCTTCAAAGTTGGTGACTCCGATGCGGTCAAAGAGTCGTTCCTTGGCGGCTTGGATGTCTTTGCCATAAATATGGAAGGAGTCGGCCTGCCAGTTAAGGCGCCCCAGCTTGACGGTTTTTCCGGTTTTTGCGGCGACGGCATCGGCGATGACTTCCTGACTGAAGAGAGTGAAGCCGAACATGTTCATGAAGTTTGCGCCCCACGCGTCATTACTGCGGAAACGGATGTTGGTGTTTAGCCACCAGATGCCGTCGTCATCTTCGAGAATGCGGTACCAGACCGACTGGAGGCACGGCGGATCATAACATTCGAGGTCGATGTTCGGCATCCAGGTGATGGCCTGCGCCTGACGGGTGAAAGGTTGTTTGGAAAGTTTTTCCACGATGCCTTCAAGCTGGCGGATCTTGAACGGGCCGACCTCGGTGCTTTTTCCGTTTTGAAGTTCTTTCCAAACACCGTAGTCGGCGAGGCGGCCGTGATAGGTGTATTCCCAGCGGGTGTCGGCCGAGTCGTTCATATTTTTGACCCAGTGGTCCTTGAAGCCTTTGAGCTCCATCACATATTCGCGCAGGTCGGCAATACCGCCAGGGAAGGCTTTGTGGATCATCGGGTCTTTCATCGGATCGAGCACCGTGATGTTCATTGTGCAGTCGATACTCAGCGGATCGTCCGGCTTGTCGTACTGCGTTTTAAAGCGGGTGCCGCGTTCATAGAGGGCGGTCAGCGCCTTTTCATATGCTTCGGCGAGAGTTTCAGCTTCAACAGTGATCACGGGGATGTTTTTCGGCATGATTTTTTCTCCGGTTAATCAGGTGAACAGTTTTACAAGCAGATCATAGGTTGATTCAAGCGCTTCGGGGATGACGCGCGGTCCGCCGAGCACCGGCATGAAGTTGGTGTCGCCGACCCAGCGCGGAACAATATGTTGGTGCAGGTGGTCTTTGAGCCCGGCGCCAGCGGCTTCCCCAAGGTTTATGCCAATATTGAAGCCCTGAGGATTCATTACCTTCCGAAGCACTTCAACTGCACGGGCGGTGAGGGCGGACATTTCCGTATTTTCTTCCGGTGTGAGCTGGCCCGGCTCGGCGACATGGCGGTAAGGAGAGATCATCAGGTGTCCGCTGTTATACGGATAACGGTTCATGAGAACAGCGCAGGTTTTCCCACGGTAAAGCAATAGATTTTCACGATCATCCTTTTCGACGAAAATCCGGCAGAGGAAGCATTCGCCGGCTTTTTCGCCGCGGATATAGTCAATCCGCCAAGGAGCCCACAAAGGGCGGCTCATTCCATTCTCCTGTGTGTTGCTCATGGGCCGGGATTATGATTAAGATGCCCCAGCAACGCAAATAAGGAATTCAACCCGTGGCTGTAAAACTGATACATGGAACCGATGAATATCTGGTGAGTCACAACGCCCGCAAGTCCGTTGACAGGCTTTGTCCTGAAAGCGAACAAACTCTGGGACTTGAAACAATCAACGGCGATGTCAGAACCATTGATGAGGCGGTGACGGCTCTCAAGACCTGTATCGGAGCTTTGCGCACAGTCGGGCTTTTCGGCGGACAGAAAACGGTGTGGCTTCGTGACGTTTCGATTTTTAAAGACGGTGTGATCAGTAAAAACGAAACCGTCAAAGAGCTGCTCGGACGATTGGCTGACGATATTAAGAAGGGTTTGCCGGACAGTCAGAATCTGATTATTTCCGCGCCGGGCGTTGATCGCCGTTCCGTCTTTTATAAAGTTTGCGAGGCCGCCGGCACGGTTGAGGCGTATGATCTTCCTGAACAGGATTATAAAAAGAAGCCAGTCATTCGCGAGCGGGC
>JADYZA010000185.1 GCA_020853375.1 Verrucomicrobiota bacterium
ACACCGAAGTGACCAGCGCCGAAGGAATCCGCCGCGATTCGCAGAAGACGTTTCAGTTTTTGGAAGTTTCCAAACTCGACCATCCGATTGCAGGGCACATTTTCGGCAAGTCGGTCGAAGCGATGGTCGATGCGGCGATCTATATTGAAAAACTCGGCACATTCGACTGGATCGATCTGAACTGCGGCTGTCCGGTGAAAAAAGTTGTCCGGCGCGGCGCGGGTGCCGCGCTGATGAAAGAGCCGGAGCAGATTGGCGAGATCGTCCGCGCGGTCAAGAAAGCGGTATCGTTGCCGGTGAGCGTTAAAACCCGTATCGGTTTCAGTCCAGCGTTTCCGGATCACCTGACGATTGCCAAAATTGTCGAAGACGCTGGTGCGGATATGATTGCCGTTCACGGGCGTTACGCCTGTAATTTTCATGGCGGCCCAGCCGATTGGGAAAAACTCGGTGAAATCAAGCAGGCGCTGAAAATTCCAGTCATTGGAAATGGCGGTGTCGTGAAGCCGGAAGATGCCGCTGAAATGATGCGCGTGTCGGGCGTGGACGGCGTAAGGATCGGTCGCGGTGCGGTCGGGAATCCGTGGCTGTTCGATCAAATAAAAAATCCGGCCACGCCGCTTCCAAACCTTGGAACCCGGCGGGCCGTGATCGAAACGCATCTGCTCCGTCTGGTTGAGATGACCAGCAGCACAGCGCAAGGCCGACGTTGCAAGTCGAAATATAATCCGGAGCAAAGCGCCTGCCTGCATTTCCGTCCGCATCTGGCGCAATATATCAAAGGACTACGCGGTCGCCGCGAGCTGTTGCAGCACCTCAACGAAATGCACGAAGTCAAAACCGTGATGGCGGCGGTGGATAAAGTACTGGAGCAGAATGTGTAAAGGTATGGAGTGCGGCGGCTTGCCGCCGCTTTCACCAGCGGAGCTTGCTCCGCGCTCGGCCGAGGCAAGCCTCGGCGAACAAAGCGCAGGCAAGCCTGCGCACTCCAAAATGGGGCCGCAGTCCAAAGCTCTCAACCGTTGGCACCATAGACCGGCTCACGTATTTGAACCCAATCAGCTCTATATGGTGACAGCGGGAACGTTGCATAAAGAGATGTTCTTTAAGGGAGTAGATCGGCTGGGTTTATTGCAGAACCATTTATTTTCTTTAAGCGAAAAGTTCGGGTGGGAATTGCAGGCATGGGCATTGTTTCCCAATCATTACCACTTTATTGCCAAGGCTCCGGATGATGCGAAGACACTGAAAATACTGGTTCGCCAATTTCATTCATTAACCGCCCGTGAACTTAACCAACTGGACGATTTATCTGGAAGAAAGGTCTGGTTTCAATACTGGGACACTTGTCTTACTTATGAAAAAAGCTATTACGCTCGGTTGAATTATGTGATGAACAATCCGGTTCGCCATGGATTGGTTCCCGTTGCGTCAGCTTACAAATTTTGTTCGGCGGGCTGGTTTGAGGCCGAGGCGGATCAGGGTTTTGTAAAGAAGGTGAAGTCGTTTCAGTATGACCAAGTAAAGGTGCAGGATGAGTTCTGAAGAAAATAAACGCGAAGCAAGCTTCGCTGAACAAAGCGCAGGCAAGCCTGCGCAGTCCAAAGAGTGCGGCGTTCAGCCGCTGGACAAAATCATGGAAGAGCGCGGGTTGAAGAATCACGATCTCGTTGCGGCGTCGAAAGATGGGCTGACTCATAAACAGGTGCAGAAGGGGCGTAAGGGCCGTCGTCTGACTCGGCACATTCAGGATAAAATTGTCGCGGCGCTTTCCACCTCCGCTGGAGAGGCTTATAAAATTGATCAGCTGTTTAATTATCGCTGACCCGATTTTTGTGGGGATTACACGTGCAAAAGCTGGTGTATTTTTCGAAAACACGTACAATCTGACCCGATTTCAGGGAGGGTTTGCGATGCGTGTAAAAGTTCATCCAGAGAACCGTTGTCCGCGATGCGGAAGGGATAATGCGTCCCAGCGGGTTCCTCGGGGGCGTTTCATGCGCTGGCTTCATCCGAACAGTGCGCTGATGAAGTGTCGGCTCTGTCTTACCCAGTATCTGGTGCGCAGTTTTCCTAAACAGTAAATCCGGCTTTTGCGAGCCGCTTGAGTAAATCGGGACGCTTTTCGGACAGGGAAACGGTCGTGTTTTTAAATTCCCGCCGCACCCAGTAGTTTGCGCGCAATTTGTCGAACCGCGCGATATCGCTTTCCGCCAGCTGATCCGTTTCGATGCCGTATACTGTTGCAATCGCTTCGGCCAGCACGCCCAGATCGGTTTTACCGCGCGAATCAATCGTCAACTTCGGGGTCTCCACGGCGGGCAATAGCGGCGCAACATCCCAGGTCGGCTTCATTTCAAAGAAATTACAGGCTTCATGGTAAACCTGAATGGTTCCGTTCAACTTACCTTCGAAAGAATGCCCGGCGATGTGCGGCGTTCCGATGGTTGCGGCGGCGAGCACGTCGGCGCGGATGGCGGGCTCGGGATCCCAGACATCGAGTACGGCGTGTGAAATAATTCCGTTTTCTTTGG
>JADYZA010000186.1 GCA_020853375.1 Verrucomicrobiota bacterium
ACGAACTGAGTCAGAAAGATGGCTCCGGCCACGCCCAGAGGCGCTCCGATCAACATGGCTCCCAGTGTGACCCACAAGGACGAAATGATCATCGGGTAGATGCCGAATCTTCCGGTGGCAGGATCCCACTCCGAAGCAAACAGGAAATCCTTTAGTCCGATTTTGATGATGAAGGGAACGCCTTCTTTCAGGATGAAAAGGGCGATCAGGAGCAGGCTCACCGTGGCTGAAAAAGCCACGGTGAGGAATATGTAACGTGCCAGCTTGTCGCCGCACCATTTTGTGAAAGCATTCTCTGACCTTCGCTGGGGAGAAGGATCGGAATTTTTCGGAGTGTTCGGGACGTCCTGCATGTTATCGGATTCGTTTAAAATGGATTACTTCGCCGGAATCAATCCGCTTTCTTTGATCGTTCGCTGTCCTTCATCAGAACAGACGTAATCAATGAAGGCCTTGGTTGCATCGGTCGGTTCGCCTTTTGTCAGCAGATAGACAGGACGCACAATGGGATAGCGGCCAGCTACAACTTCTTCGGTTGTGCAGGCTATTCCGTGGACGGTTGCGGCTTTGATTTTTTCGTTCAGCAGTCCATGCGACAGATAGCCGACGGCGTTTTCATCCATGGCTACGGTTTCACGGATTGTACCGTTCGAGTCCTGAATGATCGCGTTTTTCGTGAGCGTCACATCCTTGATGATTTTTTCAAACGAAGAGCGCGTGCCGGAACCGGCTTCGCGGGAAACGACCGTTATTTCATGGTCTATTCCGCCCAGTTCTTTCCAGTTGTTGATTTTTCCACAGAAGATTCCGCGAATCTGTTCTGTGGTAAGATTACTGACGGGGTTCTTGTTGTTGACGACCACCGCGATTCCGTCACGAGCGACGACAACAGCTGTCAAATCGCGGGCTTCCGGAGGGAGCTGAACAAGATCCGCCATACCGATCTGAGCTGCGCCGGACAGCGCGGCCTGCACGCCTAGAGCCGAACCGCCGCCTTGCACGGTTACCGCGATGTCCGTTTGTTTTTCCATGAACTGTTCAGCCAGTTTTTCGGCGAACGGCTGGAAAGCTGTCGAGCCAGCGACGGTTACAGCCGTCTTCTGTTTGCCGCATCCGCTACCTGAGGTGAGTGCCATCCCGCATAGTACTGCCAAGAATATATTTTTCATTTGTGACTCCTTCCGTGAGACTGTCCAATACTTGAAACTGGGAAAACGATACGGCTGGGTATGTGATGTGTCGAGTAGTAACCTGCCGCTAACAAAATTCTAACATCTATTAACCTGCCGCTAACAAAATCATAACAGTCGGATGCTACCGTGTTTGCAGATTTAAACGGGATGTATGCAGGTTAGGAGCCCGTGAAGACAGACCGCGCGGAATTAGGGAACTCCGGCAGTGAACACGAATAAGGAAAGGGAGAGATACAATGAACAAGAGGGTTGCAATCATAGTTATGGCGGCGCTAGCCGCACTCAGCGTCCATGCTCAAGGGTCGGAAGAACTGGCCGCGCTTCAGAAGCAGCTCAATGAACTGTCGGCGAAGATCGTTCAGCTCGAGAAAGTGAATGCCGAAAAAACCGCACTGGCTGAGCAGGCGGTGCAGGTCGAAAACGCGAATGCAGTGAAAATCGCCCAGATCGAACAAGACAATGCCAAGAAGACGTGGTCTATCGAACAGTTGCAGGCCGAGGGCAAGAAGGATGAAGCTTCCGCATGGGCTAACGACATTAAACTGGCTGGTGATATCCGGGCGCGGTACGAAAAGCGTGACGCAAGTAAATACAATGGCGCATCGAATGATAAAGATCGCGAGCGGATTCGTCTACGGATCGGCGCATACGGAAAGATCAATGAGTTTTCGGATTTCGGAGTGCGCCTAGCCACTGGTGGCACCCGCACATCCGGGAATCAGGATTTGGGAGACAGCGGCACGCCGAAATCAATCTACCTCGATCTGGCTTATGTCGATCTGCATCCGGAACTGCTGGGCGGCGCGCACCTTTTCCTTGGGAAAATTCCGCAACCCTGGTTGACATATAACACCGGACTTATCTGGAGTTCCGATCTCAACCCAGAAGGTGCCGCTTTGACATATGAAAAGGAATTCGCTCCGTTCAAACTGATCGCCAATGCCGGATCATTTGTTTTCCAAGACAATCTCAGCGACGATCTTCAGCTGTGGAGCAGTCAGGTGGCTGTTGAGAAGAAAATCGGCGAAGGAAAACTGACTCTAGGCGTGAGCGATTACTATTTTTCAAACGCCTACATTACGACAACCAATCTGACAGCCGGCCCCAATGCCAACACGTCCGGAACCGGGTTTAATCTGGTGGAAGGGTTTGGTTCATACGCCTTCGCGGTTCGCAAGCTTCCGATCACATTAAACGGGCAATATGTTGTGAATGTCGACGCTGCCAATAAAAACGAGGACACGGCTTATCTTGCAGGCATAACCGTTGGTAAAGCCAAAGATAAAGGCACGTGGGAAGTCGGTTACAGCTATCGTGATATCGGTGGCGATGCCGTGGTTGCTGGTCTTAACGATTCCACCTTTGCCGGAGAAAC
>JADYZA010000187.1 GCA_020853375.1 Verrucomicrobiota bacterium
ATCGGCATCAAAGCGTCCATCGAAAAAATGATGGAGGCGGTGAAAGAACATAACGCCGTTGCGCTGGGCATGAGCGGACTGCTGGTGAAATCCACCGCCGTCATGGCCGAGAATATGAAAATTCTGGAACATGCCGGATTTAAAACGCCGGTACTGCTCGGCGGAGCCGCATTATCGGAAGAGTTCGTCGATCTGGCCTGCCGTCCGCACTATTCCGGACAAGTGCTCTATTGCAAAGACGCCTTCGCTGGACTGTCCGCCATGCAAACGCTTAAAGACACCGGCAGGCTACCCGACTATGTTGCGCCGACCCGCGACGGTCTCGATTGCGAGGCGAAACCGCCCATAGACGAAAAACCGGCGGAGCCGATTGCCCGCGATATTCCGGTTCCGAACGTTGGAACCGGCACATGGGTTACGGAAAACATTGCGCTCGAAGCGATCTGGAAATATCTCGATCTGAACGGAATGATCAAAGGCGCTTGGGGTTATAAACAGGGCAAGCTCTCCGATGCGGAATACCAGAAACTGCTCGACGATGAAGTTTATCCAAAGCTCGAAGAGATGAAGCGAATGGCTCGCAACGTGTTCGAGCCAAAAGTTATCCATGGATTTTTCGACTGCCATTCCGCAGGCGACACCTTCTTCCTCAAAACTCCGAAAGGTGGAACCGTTCCGATGAGCTTCCCGCGCCAGAAAAAATCCGGTGGATACTGTCTGGCCGACTTTTTCCGGCCTGACCGCGATGTCTGCGCTCTGATGGCGGTCACCCTTGGAAACAAAGTGATGGAGAAAGAACGCGAACTGCGCGAAGCCGACCGTTATCAGGACTACCTGCTCTTCCACGGGCTGGCCGTGATGACCGCCGAGGCGCTGGCCGAAACCTGGCATCGGCAGATTCGTCTGCTGTGGGGTTCGGACGAAGGCGAGCTGTCGCTTTCCGAGATTTGGAAACGCAAGCTGGACCAAAGCCGTTTCGGCTTCGGCTATGCGCTCTGCCCTGATCTGGCGATGAATAAAGTCTGTTGCGACCTGCTCGATACCGACAGAATCGGCCTGAATGTGACCGAGCTGTTCATGGCCGATCCGGAGGTTTCGACCTTCGCGCTCATCACCCACCACCCTCAAGCGCATTATTTCGACCTGTAAAGCGGGTGGGAGAAGGGCTGTTTCCCAATCAGGAATTGATTTGGAAAAATCGAATACTTCGATAGACTCCCAGCGAACAAGGAGACGTGCATTATGAGTAAAGGTACAGTGAAGTGGTTTAATACAGAAAAAGGTTTCGGATTTATTACCCCGGATGATGGCGGCAAAGATCTGTTCGTGCATCATTCCGAGGTCAAAACCCCCGGACGGGCTGCGCTGAGTGATGGCCAGAAAGTCACCTATGAAGCCGGCGAAGGCCAAAAAGGCCCGTGCGCCAAAAACGTCGTCCCTTGTTAATTTTACAGTACGGGTAACGTGAGACGGGTCAGGTTGCGGAAATTCCGTACGCCTGATCCGTTTTTTTATGAAGGCTCAACGAATAACCGTTCGATATGAAGGCCGAGTACAGGGCGTCGGTTTCCGATATACAGCGGTGAGTCTGGCGAAAAATCTGGCTGTAACCGGCTACGTTAAGAACGAGTTCGATGGCAGCGTGTTACTGGTTGCGGAAGGCGCCGAGGATCAGCTGATGGAGCTTCTTTCCGCAATCCGCCGTTCAAACCTTGGAAAATATATTTCCAACGAGCTGATGCGCCGGTCAGCGGCGACTGGCGAATTTATGAGTTTTGCCGTGCGACACTGAGAATGGCGGAAGCGACCTCAAGGTCGGCTGGCGTACGGATTTTCATATTTCCGGTCGAACCGGCCACCAGATGAATCTCCTGTTTACTGCGGGCCAGCAGCTCCGAATCGTCGTCGAACAGTTTTCCGGAGCCTTTGAGCATCTTTTTGAAAACGTCGATTTTATAAACCTGCGGACTCTGCACCAGCCAGATGCTATTCCGGTCGAGCGATTTGGTGACTTTCTGCCCCTTCTCAGCCAGCTTAACGGCTTCGGAACTTTTTACGGCGGCGATAGCGGCACCGTAGCGTTTTCCAGCTTTGATGGTTTCGGTGATAATTTCATCATTGAGGAACGGGCGGGCGGCTTCATGGATCAACACGGCGGTCGCCTCCTCAGGAACCTTTTCCAATGCGTTTTTCAGATTGGTTAAACGTACCGGACCGCCTGCAACAATGGCGGAGATTTTGCGGCATCCGAACGAGCGAACCGTGTGTAACGCGCTGTCGACACGTTCTTTGCGAACAACAAGAATAATGCCTTCAATGAGCGGATTTTGTTCCAAAGTCTGGATGGAACGCGCCACAACAGGCCGGGAGCCGAGCGCAAGAAACGCAACGTCGGTACCTGATCCGATCTCCTGATCCTTACCACATGCTAGAACAATCGCCCACGCTGACATGTTTTACGCTCCTTCCGAGTTCGTACAAATGCAACCTGCGAGACATCAGGAAATTAGCAAGACTGTGATGGAGTGTCAAACACCGCAAAGCTTCCAATCCATGGAATCCGAAATCTATTCGCCTTAACCGCTTACAGGCAATGCGTTACGATGAATCAGCGCTGAAATTTTAACATAAGCGCGCCGAGCGGCGGCAGGTCAAGCTGGATGGAATATCCTTTACCGTGCCACGGCAGGTGGTGCGCATCGTAAACGGCCTCCTCTTTCGGTCCGGCATCGCTTCCACCATAGGTTGAGGAGTCGGTGTTTAGAATCACTTTCCAGTTGCCGGCTTCCGGCAGGCCGATGCGATAGCCGAGCCGCGGCGTCGGCGTGAGGTTGAGCGCGCAAAAAATAATTTCCTGCGGGTCGCGCCCCTTGCGGAGAAAGGAAACGACGGAACTTTCCGCATCCTGGAAATCAATCCAGTCGAAACCTTCCCATGACGATTCAATGTCGTAGAGCGCGGCTTCGCCGGTATAGAGACCGTTTAGTTTCGCCACCAGTGTTTTGAGTTTCCGGTGCGGCTCGTAAGCCAGCAGGTTCCAGTCGAGGCTGGTCGCATCGTCCCATTCGCGCCACTGGCCGATTTCGCAACCCATGAAGAGCAGTTTCTTTCCGGGATGCGCAAACATGTAGGCGAAAAGCAGGCGCTGGTTGGCGAATTTCTGCCAGAAGTCGCCGGGCATTTTATCGAGTAATGAGGCTTTCCCGTGGACGACCTCGTCGTGCGAGAACGGCAGGATGAAGTTTTCGGTGAAGGCGTAGATCATGGAAA
>JADYZA010000188.1 GCA_020853375.1 Verrucomicrobiota bacterium
CGATGGTTCGTTCGTTGTACAACAACTTGTACGATGTCATGGTCAACGGCGCGGACCCAGTTATCAAGGTCGAGCAGGTTCGCCGCCAGATTCATGTGATGGAGCAATCCCATCTGCAGAATCCGCTTCCAAAGCGCAAATAAAAGCGTTCGCTTTTAAGCGTCTCTCGGGTCAATGGCGACCGTGCGGCAGATGTGGGAATAATCATCGTAACCGGCGATAAGCGGTTCGGTGGCGAGGTCCCCGCCGCGCAGTTTGCTGACATTGGAAAAAAGCTGATCGAGAAACGTGCCGGTAATTTCCGGCGTCATGGCGAGTCTCTTCCTTTCGAAGTGGCTCGCCATTTTTTTCAGCTCGCGCTCCTGCAGGTGATAGACCGCCTGTGTTTTTGCGTTCAGCTCCGGCGTATTGTTGGCGCCGAAAAACTTTTGCTGAGCCGCAAAAGTATAGAGCGGAAGCTGGCAGTCGAGATTGAGCGCTACTTTCTTTTCGAGGTTGTCCACTGAGTCGTTGCGCGACTTGCTCTTGTAGTCCACCACCAGCAAGCGGTCGAGTTCGCCGGAGCTGTTAAAGATCAGATCGATGCGGTCGATTTTTCCGTTCAGCCGAATCTCCTCACCGCCGCGCTCTAAGGTGACTGGCAGATCGTGCTTTGCATCAAACTTCATTTCAAATAACGCCGGATAGCGGTTTCCCGCCTGCGCGGTTTCGATATCCATGAGGACAAAGTTTTCGATCACCTGCAGAAGTTTCTGCTTTTCGGTCTCCCAGATGGCCGGATGTCCGAGATGGCGGCTCGGACGTCGCTCCGCTTTACGGAATTCCTCTTCTGCGATTTCGCGAGCCAGCGCGAGCAGATCGACGGCTTTGGCTGGATCAAAAACCGCCAGCGGAATTTCGCCGCTTTGCGCAAGTTTCCAAACTCCGGAAGCGTTGCTGGCATAGACACCGCTTTGTTTGGCGATGGCGGTATAAATCTGTTCGAGAATGTCGTGAATGACCACGCCGCGATCCATCGGGGCGGTGTCGTCCTCGTGTGTCAGATCGGGCCGGATGCTTAGTATTTTTTCCAGAAAGAAGACGAACCGGTTGCGGGCCAGCGATTCCAGCGCCGTCGCGCTGAGCTCCGGATTTTTTTCCAGCCATTGGAAAATCAGCGACTGGATTTTCTCTGCCGGGAACTCTACCGGTTGTTTCGGTTTGGCCGCCAGCTTCGCTTTTGTCTGCCGCACTTCATCTTCCGCACGGCAGGCTCCCGGCGGCAGGATGGTATGAAACGATTTTCCGGTTTCCGGTTTTTCAGTTCCGGTCAGTCCTCTCATCCGTTCAAAAAACTCGCCCGGCGCGCGGTTTTTTCCGTCCGCTCCGGTTTGAGTGTACGAAAGAGTCAACCGTTTACTTGCCGCACTCATGGCGGTTAGGAAAAGAATTTCTTCCTGAATCAATGCGGCGCCGGTTTCGGACAGCGCCAGGCGCGGACAGGGAATTCCGCGTTCGTTGAGAAAGGCTCGCAGCGCTTTGCGCTCGGTGTCGTTTAGCAGGGAATCAGACTTTGGAATCTGCGGGAACGTACGGTCGTCCATTCCAGCGAGATAAACGGATTCAAACCTCAGGCCCGCCGCATCCAGCGGGTTGACAATCCAGACGCCGCTTTCGGTTCCCGACTCATCTTTCAGCGTGATGTTGTCGAGCAGTTCCTCAAACAACGCAATCAGCCGTTCCGGCGGAACCGGTTGGCTTTGAACTTCGCCGACTTCGTCGATCAACGCGAACACCTCATCCGGCAGATTTAATCCATGAAGTGTAATTAGAGACCGGGTCCGCGCCGCGAATTCTGCGGGCGGAATCCGTTTATCCAAGGGTTGGAAGAAGCCGGAGAGTTCTTTTGGCAGGCGGCGCAGACGCGGCGGTTCTTTAAGCCGGAGGTCCTGGACAATTGCCCGGCGGAGTTCATCGTTGAGTTCCGACCATTGGACGCCCGGCATAGTCAGCAGATCGCAGAGCCGGTCGCGCGAAAAGTTTTGCGGAAAGGCGAGCAGGGCGAGTAGCGCTTTGACTGGCGGATGCGCGGCGGCGGGCGTTCCGCGCCGGAAATGGTACGGGATTCCGAAGCGCTGAAAGACATCGGGAATGATGTCGGTGTACGGACTCAGATCACGCACGATCAGCGCGATTTCATCCGGCGCGGCGCCGGTTTCAATTTCGCTGGCGATACGTCGAGCTACATCTTCAATTTCTCCGTAGGGGTGCGCCGAAACGAAAAGCGAAACCCGGTCTTTCGATTCGTCCGCGAGGATATTCCCGTCGTCCATTTCGAAGGCATCGGCGAAATCTTCCAGCCACGGCTTCCACTCTTCTTCGTTGCCGCGTTCCAAGTCGCTGTATACGACGGCGTAAAGCCGCTTTTCGGCAGCTTGCGCATGGGCGTCCGGCAGAACGGAAATAATTTGAACCCGATCCTGTCCGAGTCTGGTTTTCAGCGCGGCGGCGAAGCGTTCCTCGAACGGGTTAAGCCAGCGGACGGCGCGGAACTGGACTCCATTCTCCAGTTCGTGCGGAAGTTCTCCGGATTCAAGCAGCCGGAGCAGGGCGGCATTGAGGGCGAAACGGTCGGCAATTTTCTTTTTCCCGCACAGATTTCGCCAAGCCTTTAGAATCTGTCCAATGCCGTGCAATTTATGGTTCGGCATGTGCGCCAGCAACCAGTCGGTAATGACCGGTTCGTTTTCGGCGAAAACGGCGAATGTGTCGATTGCCTGCCGGAGCAGTTTGGCTTGTGCGCCCGGCGAAAGGCGGGCGAGCGGCTGGCCGGATGCGAAAGAGGCGTTTGCGGCGGCTTCTTCGAGGAGCAGGCGGGTTTCGGTTGTGCCCAGCGTTCGACCTTTCAGCAGACCTGTGCGGCGGGCGGATTGTTCGCAGAGTTCCAGCAGCTTCCTCTGGGTGATGAGGCGGGAAGAATCCAGAACGCCGAGTTCCAAAACAAGGCGGCGTTCGGTCTGGCGTTTTGCCAGTTCGGTCGGGAAAACCGTTAAACTTTCGCCGCGTATCTTCATGGTTGATGAAACTAGCAGAGAGCGGTAGGGTTTGCCACCGTTTGGAGAGAATTTCCCCCACGAATTTCACGAATGAACACGAATAAAGATATTTTATACAAAGAAGAGAGTTTCGCAATTATTGGAGCGTGCTTTAACGTCTATAATGACAAAGGTTGTGGTTTTCTGGAGTCGGTTTATCAGGAGTGTATGGGAATAGAATTTGTTTTCCAAAAGATTCCTGCCGAGACGCAGAAGAAACTGGATTTATTTTATAGGAAACAAAAACTGGAACAGTTTTACCAACCTGACTTTGTTTGTTTTGGGGAAATAATCGTTGAACTGAAGGCGGTTGAAAAAATTGCTGACGCCCATCGTGCGCAGGTCCTTAACTACTTGAATGCAACGGGGTATAAGTTAGGAATAATTGTAAATTTCGGACATTATCCGGATCTCGAATATGAACGAATTGTTCTCTGATTCGTGTTTATTCGTGTGATTCGTGGGCGATTAAAGGGAGAAAAAATGAATTTTCAGAAGCGCGCTAAAGAGGTGATGGACGTTGAAATCGCGGGCCTGGAAAAGGTTCGTGACAGCATCAACGGAAATTTCAGCATCGCGATTGAATGGATTCTTGCCACCCTGAAAAACGGCGGCAAGGTGATCGTTTCCGGCGTCGGCAAGAATTTTCATATCGGCCAGAAGATGGCGGCGACGTTCACCAGCACCGGAACGCCCGCCGTTCTGCTGCATCCGATTGAAGCGATGCACGGCGATTTCGGGATTGTTGGCGACAAAGATATCGTGCTGGCGCTCAGCTACAGCGGCGCATCCGACGAACTGCTTGCGATTCTTCCGGCGTTTAAGCGCCGTGGCGTGAAAATTATCAGCATGACCGGCGACGCGACCAGTCCGCTGGGACAGCAGAGCGATCTGGTTCTTCCGATCACGGTCGATAAAGAAGCCTGTCCGTTCGGCATGGCGCCGACCGCCAGCACGACGGTGACTTTGGCTCTGGGCGATGCACTGGCGATTGTTCTGCTCGAAGCCCGTGGCTTTAAAAAGGAAGACTATGCCAAACTTCATCCCGGCGGCGCGATCGGGCGGACTCTGCTTCTGAAGGTTTCCGACGTGATGCGCACCAGCGACCGGCTGGCCAAGGTGCCGAGCGGTTCCAAGGTGAAAGAGGCGGTGCTGGCGATGACCGGTGCGCGCGCCGGTTGTGTGGCGGTCGTCGATGGCAGCGACAGATTGCTCGGAATTTTCACGGACGGCGATCTGCGCCGCCATTTGATTGAGACACCCGACATCACCGAAGTTTCCATCGACTCCGTCATGACGCGTAAACCGATCACGCTTAGACCCGATCAGCTTGCCGTGGATATTCTAAAAATCTACGAAGAGAAAAACATCGACGACCTCGTCGTGGTCGATGCCGGAAATGTTGTTGTCGGCGCGGTCGATATTCAGGATTTGCCGAAGCTGAAGATTCTCTGAATCCGGCCTTGGTTTTCCAATGTTCGGAAGCCCAGCCGCTTGCACGCCGGGCCTTTCGCCGTTAAGATGCGCCACTTTTTGAAGGAGAATTTATGCAGGACAACGAATACCGCCGCCAGCGCCTTGAAAACATGAAACTTCTGGAAGCCGCAGGCTATCCGGCTTTTGGTTCCGCTTTTAAGCGCACCGGCACGCTGGCCGACCTGACCGCCTCATTTGAAGAAGGTAAAACCGTCAGCGCCTGCGGACGGATCGTCGCCATGCGCAAAATGGGCAAGATGGCGTTCGCCCATTTGTCCGACGGCTCGGCGAAATTCCAGCTGATGGTGAAAAAGGATTGGATCGGCGAAGCGATTTTCGACGCCTTCAAACTACTCGACCTCGGCGATATTATCGGCGTGACCGGCGAACTGTTTATCACCCAGACCGGCGAAAAAACCGTCCGCATCACCGAATGGAAACTCCTTTGCAAATCGCTTCTGCCGCTGCCGGAAAAATTCCACGGCCTGCAGGATGTTGAAACCCGCTACCGTCAGCGCGGACTGGATTTGATCTCGAACGACGAAGTGCTGGCGCTGTTCAAAAAGCGCACGGCGGTGCTCAGCGAAATCCGCGCTTTCCTCGCGGCGCGCGGCTACAACGAAGTCGAAACGCCGATGATTCAGCAGATCGCCGGCGGCGCGGCGGCTTCGCCGTTCAAGACGCGCTACAACGCGCTCGGCACCGACATGTTTTTCCGCATCGCGCCGGAACTTTATCTCAAGCGGCTGATTGTCGGCGGCATGGACAAAGTTTTTGAAATGAACCGTAACTTCCGCAACGAAGGACTCGACCGGACGCATAATCCGGAATTCACCGCGCTCGAAATTTACGAAGCCTACGGCGACATGCGCTCGATGCAGGAACTGGTGCAAAGCCTCGTCACCCATTTGGCGCAGAAAATTTTTGGCCGGATGGAAGTTGAATGGATGGGCAACACGATCAACCTTTCCACACCTTGGAAGGAAATCGCCTACCGTGATCTGATTAAAGAACGCCTCGGCGCTGACTGGTTTGAAAAATCCGTCGATCAGGCGCGCGCCAAAGCCGACGAACTCGGCGTATTCGTCGAGCCGGGCGTTGATTTCGCCGCCGTCACGCACGAGATTTATGAGAAGAATATTGAAGGCACGCTGATTCAGCCGACCTTTGTGACGCGCCTTCCGGCATTCCTCGTTCCGCTGGCTAAACCGTGCGCCGACGATCCGTCGCTGGTGGATGTTTTCGAACTGATTGTCGGCGGCAAAGAACTGGCTCCGGCCTACAGCGAACTGAATGACTCGCTCGAACAGCGCCGCCGTTTCGAAGAACAGGCCGCGGGCGATGCGGCGAAAATCGACGACGATTTCCTCGATGCGCTTGAAACCGGTATGCCGCCGACCGGCGGTATGGGCATCGGTATCGACCGGCTCATGATGCTTCTGACCGGCTCCGACGCTATCCGCGACGTCATTCTTTTCCCGCAGCTCAAGCCGCGTGTGCAGCAGGTAAAAACTGATTTACAGAAATAGTGGAATTGTTTCTCGCAAAGCGAGTTCGACAAGCTCACCGCAGGCCGCGAAGCCGCCAAGGAATGCTAGAGGGAACCTTTTGAAAATCTCTGCGCCTTCGCGCCTTGAGCGACCGAAGGGAGCGGGCGAGAGAACAAGATTGTTTTAATTAGGAGTATTGAAATGGAACGCTTTTCGATTTCGATGGAAGACGATCTGGTCAAAAAGTTCGACGGACATCTGGAACGGCGCGGCTATTCCAACCGCTCCGAAGCGGTGCGCGATCTGGTGCGTAAAGCGCTGATTGATGAAGA
>JADYZA010000189.1 GCA_020853375.1 Verrucomicrobiota bacterium
AAACAGGCCGTGCACGCATTGATCGAAAAAATATTTTCCGGCCGGATCGCCGCCTTCATCAGCGATGAAAAAACCGATCTGACCGCCTATGGACTGGAAAAGCCGGTCTGCGAGCTGACCTTCTTCACTCAGGATGAACGCACACAGACCCTGCTCATCGGAAAAGCCCCAGCGGAAAAAACCGATACGCTCTACGCCAAACGGGTTGGGAGCGACTCCGTATTCACCGTGCCGGCCCAATGGCTTCAGGAATTTGAAATCAATGACGACCTGCTGAGAAGCCGTCATGTGACCGACCTGCAAATCGAGCGGGTTTCCTCCATACAGCTCACCTTTGGCGAGCAGCAGATTGAACTCAGCCGGACCAACAACCAGTGGCAGGTGATTCGTCCCGTGCGCTGGGATGCCGATCCGGCTTTGATCGGCCAGTTGTTAAAAACAATCGGCGGAGCCTCTGTTGAGGAGTTCGTTGACAGTCCATCCGCCGCGCAAGCCGGACAAATAAAAACCGCCCCGTGGACTGTCGCGCTGCTCTCCGAGGGAAAAACCAACACCCTGCGCATCAGCACCGCCGACACCAATGGACTCCGACTGGTGCAGTACAACAATGAACCGGCTTTCTACGCGACAGCCGGAGGCATCGTCCGCGACGCGTTGGTTGACCCGCTCTTCTACCGCAGTCGCACTGTGCTTGAAATCAATCCGGTGCAAATTCAAAAAATCACCGCGCGAAACGGAGCCATAGAACGGTCTGTTCAAAAAACCGACACCGGGGTATTCGCTTCCGGCGAGCCGGACCGTCAAGTCAGCGCCAAAGCGCTAACCGATATGATGTGGGTTCTCAACGACCTGCACGCCAAACGGTATGTGGATTACAACCCGGTCTCGCTTAAGCCTTACGGACTGGATGTCCCGCAAACAACCCTGACCGTCACCCTCAGCGACACCAACGTGATCGGTCGGATTGTACTGCTCGGAAATAAAACCGAGGACGGACGTTTCGCCATGATCCAGGGTCAGAATATTGTCTTTGTGATGTCCAACGAAGCCGCGCAAACACTCACCTGTGAATTAACGGTGCCTATTGAAAAAGCTGATGAAATCAAACAGCCCTGAACCGGAACCCATCCGCTCCGCCGGACATTTTCCGCACATTCTCCGCCTGACGGGATTCGCGCTGAGTCTTGCGATTCTGCTGATCCTTTTCGCCTTACTGGTGATTGGCCTGCCACCCAGTCTGACGCGCAGCATCACAGCTCAGGTGCGGGCGGCAGGTATTCCTATTCAAGTTGAATCCATCCGGCTCTCGACGCATCGTGGCTGGGTTCTGAAAAACGTCAGCCTCTACAGCAACTCACCCGACGACCTGCAACCGCTTCTGACCACGAAAAAACTTTATGTCATGATTTGGCCGGTCAACTGGAAGCATCCCGCAGGAGGAAGCTGGCACATCAAACTCTATGCGAAAAAACTCGGCGCATCCCTCGGCCAGCCATGGGAAAGCGTACTTCCGGAAAGTCACCCGTTCCGCCAGATCAAACAACTGGATGCATCGCTGATTGCCGCGCCGGGGAAGGTGTCCGTCGAAAAAGCCACGCTAGATTGGGGCGGCATCAATATTCTCATCCGCGGTAACGCCGATTTTTCCGCAGCATCCAGCAACGAAACTCCGCAAGGACAGGATTTCCGCCGCCGTGCCGCACGGGCCGCCGACGCACTGAGCTATCTGAAATGCGCAAAGCCGCCGCAGCTCCAGCTCGACTTCCTCTACAACAATGCCCAACCGGAAGAAACCTTTTTGAACGCGACCTTGTCGGCTGAAAAAATCACCTGGCGCAACCGGCTCTACAAACGGCTCGACGGCTCACTCGGCTACCGCGACGGCATCTGGACGATCGCTTCATTACAACTGAGCCACTCCGAAAACGAGCGAATCCTCCTGCACGGCTCAGCTAACATCAACAGCAGTAATGCGCAGTTGTCCGTCGAAAACACACTCTCCGCCGCCGATCTGTTCAATCTGCTTCCGGAAGAAGCGCAGTCCGCTGTGGCACAGACCGGAATCAAGCCCGGCGAAAAAATCGATTTCACCGCATCCGTCGGTCCGGCCCCTTTCGACCAGCTGGCCGAGAAAACAGACGTACAGATACAAATGGCGCAATTCACACGCCACGATATCACCTTGGATCCGCTGGCCCTCCACCTCATCCGCACCGGAAACCGGATTGAAGTTCGGGATCTGCGCGCCCGCGTCAATGGCGGAACACTCACCGGAAGCTTCGACCTCGACCTGGCTTCCGAAGCTTGGACAGCACGGATACAGGCGCAATGCAAACCCTCGATCGCCGGGGCCTACGATGACGACCTCCGGGATTTCATCAGCCGCTTCCGCTTCCCCGCCGAACAGCCGAAAGCCGACTTAACCATTTCACAGTCCGGCCCAGATGCCTCTATCGTCATGTCCGGCTCGCTCTCTGGCGACAACTTCACCTGCGGCGGTGTACCGATCGATCATCTCGAAACATTCATGGTCTTCTCCAACCGGGTGGTTGACCTCACTCCGATACACGCCGTCCGCGGAAAAGAAAAATTCGACGGCAGCGTACAGGTGGACTTCAATCGCCAGATCGGCATCTTCAGCGCCACCAACAGCTTTCCGCCCGGCGACATCTCGCAGGCCCTCGCCCCGGACGAAGACACAGTCCTTTCACTGTTCCGCTTCGACGGTCCGGTTTATGCCTCCGGACAAGGCCAAATCGACTACGGCACCTGGACAAACCACCTCTTCAAAGGAACGTTCCGCGCTGAAAACATCAGCATGGACAAACTGAAAGTCTCCTCCTTCAACGCCGATGTTGAAGTGCGAGGCACACAGCTCATCTTCACCAACGTCGCCGCTGGACTCTACAACGGAACCGCCGAAGGCCACGGCGAATTCGACATCCTGCTTGAAGACGGCTCCGCCCCCTACCACATCAACGCCCGCTTCAATCAGCTTGATCTCGCGCAAATGCTCAAACAGACCTCTGAAGGCGACTATGGCCGCACACGCGGACAGCTCTCCACCGCATTTGACTTAACCGCCGACGCAAAAACCAACTTCTGGCAGTCGGCCAAAGGGCGCGGACAGGTCGAAATAAAAAATGGCTATCTGGCTGACGTTCCGTTCTTCGGTGGATTCTCGCGGCTCGTCCAGTCCGCCTTCAGCAGTTTCAACCTCTTCGCCCTCACCTCATTTTCGGCCGACTACGAACTGCGCGACGGAGCCCTCCGGAGCGACAACGCCCAACTCGGCGGCACACTGGTCAGCGCCCGTGGACGCGGAAGCTATTCACCGGAAAGCGGCCTGAACTTTGTCGTAACCGCCGAACCGCTCCGACAGACGACGGGTGGCGCGGATAAAGAAAGAAGCCAACTCCAGCGGCTGGCCGCCAACGCGCTGAAAGAAACCACCGCGCCAATCCTCCGTCTACTGGAATTCCGGCTTGAAGGCCCACTCGACAAACCCGAATGGCGCTTCGTCAACCTCCCCAAATAACATCCGGACGGTTTTCAACACGAAGCACACAAAGATCGCGAAGAATTCCAAGGTTTGGAACCTCGGATGTTGGAAACAAAAAAACTCCAAAATCTCCCTGATCTCTGTATTTATTTGGTGGAGATGCGGAACGTCAGTTCAACTTGGCTTGTAATACGTTGCGTTCCCGGTTCGATACTATTTTCAGAAAGTACGGCAGGTTGCGGTGACTCCGTATCTTCATATCTCCTTAAACGGACTGTGTCAGTGGAAATTTCTTCCACGGCCAATGGCTCAAGCAACGAAACTCCTAATGCTTTAGCAAGGGCTTCTGCTTTTCCCCTTGCCGCGCTAACTGCTTTTAGCCGGGCTTTATTTTGTATTTCGTTTCGATTCGAAATATCGAAACGAACTCGGTTGATTCGCAGATTATTGAATTTTGAAAGTTGCTTCCAGCAGTCGAGGTATTTGGTGAAATCAGTGAATTTGAAGCTTATCTCCGTATAGGCATAGTATCCATCCTGTACATTGCTTCTATCGCGGTAAACCCAGTTTTCGTTCAACTGCATATATGAAGTTTTGATTTCTTTGTCAGGTATGCTCTTTTTGAGATACGCCAGCACACTTGAGACGTCCCGCAAGTGATTTGTTGCCACTCCCTCAACACTGGCACCCATCGTTTTAACGGACAGGCTCCAGTTAAGTTCATCGGGGACGACCAGCTCTTCTGCTGTTCCATAAACCGTAATGTGCGGCAGGTCTGTTTCGGAAAAAGCGGAAAGAGATGCGAGCAAAGTAAAAACGAGAAGTGATGCAAGCTTGTTCATCGGACACCTTTCTGTTGTTGGGTCAAAGGGTAAAAGGCAAGCGGACGACTGTCAATTAGCATCCATGTGGACGCGACATCTTCACCGCGTCTGCGTTTTCCAAGGCCTGAAAACTTCTTGGCGTCTTCGCGGTTCAACTTCCAATCTTTGGAAACCCTCCATGCCTCTGTGGTGAAAAATTCTCTCACCCTTTCAGCGGACTTTTGGCGAGGTTGCGGCGGAGGCGTTTGATGGTGAGGCCGCCGCGCGGCTCGGTCATGTCGTTCGGAAGCACCACATCGTTATCGACGAGCGTGGCACCGATGACGCTTTCGCAGGCCTGCCGGAGCATCCAGCCAGCCGCGCCAGTGTAGCCGCTCCAGATCATACGACCCGAATCGTGGACGGTGAGATAGTCGGCGCACTGCTGGTTGGGCTGTCCGCCATAGTTTTCAATCTCGGCTCCGTGCGTGTGCGGAATGGCTGAAATTTTGTACCACAGCCGGACAGCGGCATCGCGGTAATGCTTCGCCGTGGCTTCGTCGCCCTGCGCGGCGAACTGTTCGGCGAGCAGGCGGCAGGCGCGCGTGAGCCACTGGACGCCGTGCGAATACATTCCGTTTTCGCGCACGCCTTCCGGATAGGTGCTGCTACGTCCGAGATACGGCTTGGTGTTCTCGCGTAACGCGGGCCAGCCGAGGCAGATCACTTTCTCGCGTTCGAGCACGCGCAGTGCGGTGTCGAGCGCGATGCGGCTGCGCTCCGGATTCACTCCGGCAAAAACAGCCCACGCCGCGCCGAGCGCGTCGGTTTCCCAATAGCCCGCGCCTTCTTTGCCGATTTCGGTTCCGTCGTCGTGAATGGCGCGCAGATAGCGGTCGGTGCGCCAGACTTTCTCAATGTTCCGGCGCAGTCTTCTAAGCTCCTGTTCATAATGGTGGCGGCGGCGGTTTCCGTCGCGTTCTCCAATGATTGGAAGGAGGTTTTTCAAAACGCAGATCAGGAAGAACGCCATCCAGACGGATTCGCCGCGCCCTTTGCTGCCAATTTCATCAAGGCCGTCATTCCAGTCGCCGGTTCCCATCAGGGGAAGTCCATGGCGGCCCATCCGCTTGTTCAGCACCAGATCGACAGCGCGCATGACGTGTTTATAAACCGAATCACTGCGCGGCGATCGCAACGGAAAAAATCCAAGACCGTGTTTTCCAGCCGGAAGCGGCGGCAGCGGAATTTCGGCTTTGAGATAGCTGACCTGTTCGTCGAGCAGTGTTTTGTCGCCGGTCATACGGACATATTCGCCGACGCCCCAACCGAGCCAAATCAGATTATCGCTGGCATGCGAGCGGCTGAGAAATCCGGTGCGCCCATCCTGCTGAAGGAAAAACCAGTGGGCGGTGTCGCCTTCAGGAAACTGCTGCGCGGCGTGAAGCAGAAGCTGGGTGCGCGCCAGAGACGGATCGACCCAGATCATATTGACGGTGTCCTGAAGCTGATCGCGGAAGCCGAATGCGCCGGAGGCCTGATAGAATCCTTTGCGGGCCCAGATGCGTTCACTGAGCGTCTGGTATTTCATCCACTTCACGTAGGCATCAAATTCCGGATCGCTGGTTTCAATCTTCAAGGTGGACTGCAAAGCCATCCACCAGTCGCGCGTAATCTGCAAACTATGCTCGGCATGTTCCAAGGATTGGAACTTTTTCACGCAGACTTCGGCCTGCTTGCGGGAATCGGCCTCGCCCAGCACGATTGAAATCACTTTCTCGCCGCCTGCCGGAATTTCAACCGTGGTCAGAAGTGCGGCAACGGGAAATTCATCGCCCGCCGCAGGAGCGGGCGTTCCGGTTTCAACCATCGCCGGACGGGCGAATGGGCGACCCGCTCCGAAGAACTGGTCGCGGCGCGTGGCGAACTGCTCAACCGGCTCGCTCATGGCGGCGAAGCATGAACCGGTACGGAACCGGTTGCGCGGATTTTCAAAATACAGCGCGGCGCTTGCCGCGTCGCGCGAGATGAGCAAAGCGCCCGCCTGTTCCGGACTGTGCGCCAGCGCAATCTGGAAATACGGCGCGACGCGCAGACGGCGCGGCGCGATGCCGGTGTTGCGGATTTTGAGAATATAAACCCCCGCCGGCTCGTTGAGCGGCACGTGCACGGAAAGTTCGGTTTCCAGACCGCCCTTTTTCATTTTGAACACCGCGCTACCATCTAGACTGAACAGAACATCGTGCGCGGCGGTTTTGTCTTTAAGCGGATCATAGCAGGGCGAAAACCAGTCGCCGGATTTTTCATCGTAAAGATAAACCGCCTCGGACGGAACCTGACTGCCGGTCAGGTCGGCCCAGTCGGGTGTCAGCCGGTTCTGCTGAGCGTTGCCGCTGGCCGATGAGTGCAGTCCGTGGTTGGTGACCGCAACGATGTGGCCTAACGCATTGGCCATTTCGTGGTCGAACGGGCGCGGCGTGAACGGCGTCAGCACACGCAACGTATTGCCGTTATCGGTGTATTCCGTGTAGCGCTCCGGCGTGCCGTCCAAAATTTCGCCGTGGCCGATCTTCAAATGCGGCTCCGGATTTCCCCGTTCACGCAGAGGTTGAATCGCCTGCGGCCTCAGATGCTTCATGATCATTTGCGCGGCGCGGTCTTTGTGTTCGCATCCGCCGATCAGGATCCGGTGAGTCAGCCTGCCGTTCGCGGCAAGCGGCGCGTTGAGCAGCAGAGAGCCGATCGGATCGAACGTCGGACAGGCATCCGAATCGCACGCCTCGCGGAAAGCCAGCGTTTCGAGCACGCGCGGCGCCCAGATGTTTCCGGCGCGGCCAATAAACTCAATCCGCCCAGTCAGCACTCCGGCCGGCGTGTCGGCCGAGGCAAGAATTCCGTAGAGCTTGGTGTTGCGGTGAAACGCCAGTATCGCGTTCAGGTCTGAGTGATACGACATTTCCGGATAAAGACGGTTATACTGCGTGTGATTGCGGTCGGCGTCCGCCCGGTTGAGCATCCATTCGAGATACGGCACAATCTTCAGATCGCGAGCTTTCCCGCTGAGGTCTTCCAGCTCGACAGTCCAGAGTTCCACCGCGTCGTCGCGATTAGGCAGACGAATGGTGACCGTGGCGCGAACTTCGTTGGAAGTGTTCACCACCCGGATCCGGTCGCTGTCGCCCTCGAAAGCGGACGGCGGGAAAAGTTTCTGCGGGAAATTTCCAAGGATTGGCCACGCTTTATTCGCCGCGCCGTTTTCGCCGACCTCCACGATGAAAAGAATCCGTCCGGCAGGATCCACATTTTCAAATGCGCAGCGGCTGATGCCAAAGCCGTTCGAGGTCAGGAATGAATTGAGCTCGCCGCTTTGCTTGAGCTCGATCTCGTATTTTTTGTTAATCAAACCAAACGATGGCCCGGCTTCCTTTTCGTGGCGTTCGCGGATTTTGCGCCGCAGCGAAAAAAGGAGCGTCACGATGCCCGCCGCCGCGACAGTCATCAGAATCAGCGTGATCAGCCCCGGCGCGGTGGCGGCCTGTTTCGCCTGAATGGCGGCGCCGACGCTGAACACCTGCGCCCACTGTTCGCCTTTCGGCAGATAGAACGGAATCAGCAGCGGAGCCCAGGTGGTGAAGCGTTTCACCCCTTCCGGAATAAAGCGGGCCGTCGCTTCAGGGCCGACAAATGTGGCGCAACGCTCATCAAGGCGGTCTACGCCAAGGAACGAAAGATTCACCAGCGTCGCGACGCGCAACCCCATGTGGTCGATCCAGATCAGAATCTGGAACCACGCATAGCCGATGATCCAGCTGAACACCGTCAGGCTCCACGCCGTAAATCCGGACGCGTCACGGGTTATACTGTTGAAGATGGCGAAGAACGTGCGGATGAGTCCGTCCTGATTGTACCAGGTCGCATCGGCCATCGGACGCAGGAAGGTGAAAATCAGCGGCGCCATCCAAAGGCCCCAGCGCAGAACATAGACCGTGCCGTCGGCCAGATCGATCACGCCGCCGCGGGTCGCAATGCGTTTGATGGAGGAAACATCGCGGTTGAGCAGAGCAGAGAGAAACGCTTTGTTAATCGCGAAAAGCGGCGCGGCAATTCCCCAGCCGATCACGCCCATCAGGGCTTCGTTGAAAAGAATCTTCGCGCCGCCGGAGGCCGCGGAAAGCTTGATGTGCCCCCAGCGGCTGATCAGCGCGGTGTATTCGTTCGGCGCGGTGGTGCGCAGCTGCTGACAGCGCGTGACAATTTCCGCCGGATTGAGACCGAAGCTGTTGTAGAGATCAAACTTGGTTCCAATGATTGGAAGCTGCGCCGCGTCGAGGTAGAAGCCGATGCCCGCGCCGATGAAGGCGCCCAGTCCGCTTTCCACGAGGTAATAGCGCCAGGATTTTACACTGCCGGTTCCCCGCGCGCTGAACAGCAGGTCGCGGATTACACTCACGCCGCCGAAGGCCGCCGCGCCCGCCAGAAGACCGAACCAGACCCGCTGTGAAGTCGCAAGGCTGGCGAAATCAATCATCAGACCGGTAGCAAATGAAAGCCCGAGAACGAGTCCGCGGAAATACAGCACCGGATCTCTGTAGGCGCAGGCGGCGCGGCCAAAAAACGACTGACTTCCGTCAAAGGTTTCGATCACGGTTTTGAGCAGTGGGAAGAGCACCACGCCAACCAATGTCAGCAAGGCCACCGGAGAGGCGGCGTAAAAACTCTGCAACCAGGATGCGTCGACCAGCGCATGAAACAGCTGAAGAAGACCCATCAGTACGCCGCTGAACACCATCCCTTTTTTCATTCCGCGAATCGCGCCGTCCTGCGCCACGGCGCCGGATGGTGGAGTCCCGTGTATCGCGCCAAGAATCAGTCCGGTGAAAAGGTAAACAATTCCCCAAAGCGGCGCCTGCGAAAACATGGTGGCGAGCACCGCAACGAAGGGCCGGAAAAACACCGGAAGCGCGGCGACGGACGATCCGGAGCCGAAATCGGCAATCATCGGCGAAGCAGTCACGAGCAGGGACAGCACGAACAGCGCGCGGTGAATTTTCAGCGAGAACAACGGACGTTCACGGCTGATCAGCGATGAGACGTTGGCAATAAATTCGCCGGCGCAGAAAATCAGCAGAGCCTGCAACGCGAAATGATGAAACGACTGCACCGCCAGCAGAAGGCCGAAAATAAAAGGCGCCGCCGTGATGATTCCGCCGCCGATAAGGCCAAGATGTTTCCGCCGCGCCTTAAGGCGACAGACGTTGGCAATGTGATAGATCAGAACAAACAGCGCCGCGCCGAAGCCGCTGAGCTGAAAAAATCCCGACAGAGAACCGGGGGCCAGCCAGAGAACCTCTTTACTGGCGGCGGCGGCCAGCAAGCCGGGAAACAACGCACTTCGCAACGTTTCACCCGCAAAGACCGGACGGCCCGCCAGCGTGATTTTGAGCAACAGGCTGACGACCACGCTGGCGGCGGCGACATAGAAACAGAACCAGCCGGAGTCGAGCGGATTCGATTTGCCGAGCGAATAAACGCCCAGCACGGACGAGGCAATCAGCACCGTGGCGACACCAAAACACAGGTCGCGGGCAAAGCCCTTCACAGCAACTTTCATTTTCCGGCGGATCACCGCCACCAGCAGACTCAGCAACAGACTGAACACCGCGATGCCGCCGAGCCTTCCCCAAAGTGTGGCGCGGAGTTTCTGCCACAGCGGAAGTTCCCGAAAGGTCATATCCAGCCGGATGCGGCCGACCGCCGGATTGTCGCCACCCGTGCGCTGAATCAGCAAAACCGTTTCCTTGAGCGTTCCGATTTTATTCCAGTCGATCAGCTCGCGCGTCGTGTTCCAGCCCGGGCCGGGCCGCACCGGAAAACGCTGGGTTCCGGAAGAGCCTTTGATTTCGACGGCCAGCGCAATCTCGGAAAGGCTGTCTTCGGGAATGTAGATTCCGAGTTCGACAATATCGACGGACCCTTTAGCCAGCGCGGCGGGATATTCTTTGGCCCAGACTCCGGCGGCGGTCCGGTCAGGAATGGAATAATTGATGATCAGCAAATCGTGGTTGATCGGCGCTTCCTCAAACTCGCGGGAAATTGCCGCCTGCGCCGCGCCGATGTTGAAACTGCCCTGCTGCTTCGCATCAATAAAGCCGACTGGAGCCGCCTGAGAACAAACGGCATACAACCACGTCGCCAGAAAAATTCCATACCATCCGATACTTTTTGCCATGCGCAAACCCTGCCTGTTCCCGTTGCGCAGTGCAATCCAATGTTTGGAATCGGGGTTGATTTGCATGGTTTTAAATCAAAAAAGCGCCCCGCAAATGCGGAGCGCTTTCGCCCTTTTCGTTTTTTACCTTCGACTAGAAATCGTAGGTGACGAAGAGTCGGGCATCGGTGGCGACGGTGTCGTCCGCGGCGCTCTTGCTGTCGCGGTAACCCGCGCCGACTTTGAGTGCAACAGTGAACCGGTCGGTGATCGGTTGCTTCACGACGAAGTCGAGCTCCTGCCCGTCTTTCATCCCCTTGGTAACGACATCCTGGCACGTATAGTTGTAGAGTGCGTAGAGCGAGGTTTTGCCGATTTTCGTGGTCGCTTTGAGGTAATAGTTATCCGCGCCGCCGTTAAAAATCCCAGAGTAAATCATCATGGAAGATCCCAGTGGATGATTGATACCGGTTCTGTTTTCTTCAAACAGAAGGCTGTCGCCATGAATGCTCAATACGCCGGGCTCAAGCGTCACTCCGCCAACTTTTTGCTGCACTGAGGCGCCGTACATATCGGAAGTGCGATCCGTTCCCCGGCCAACATCGCTCTCGTGGCGGTAGTAACCGTTGAGAGCCGTGCCGTCGCAAACGGTATATTTCACCCGTCCGCCAGCGACATTAGCAATGTCATAGGCGTAGGCGTCATAAACAGCGACTTCCAGATTGGTAATGCTGTTGTTGACCGCCTCGACCCAGCTTACTCCGCGGGTGGCATAGTTGGTGGTTCCAAGGGTGTCTTCGATGTTTTTGAAGCGCCATTTGTCTTCATCGTCCTGCCAGTTGCTAAGGCGATCCGCATGCCCGACTGTCAGTCCGGTGTGTGGAATATCTTTCGTCGTTAGAAGCACCGCTTCGAGCGAACGAGGCTT
>JADYZA010000190.1 GCA_020853375.1 Verrucomicrobiota bacterium
AGACCCGTGGCTGGTTTTACACGCTGATGGTTCTTTCCACCGCACTTTTCAAAAAACCGGCATTCCGTAATGTTGTCGTTAACGGCCCTGTGCTGGCGGAAGACGGACTGAAAATGAGCAAGCGGCTCAAAAACTATCCTGATCCGCTGAAAGTTGTGCATGAATACGGTGCTGACGCGCTTCGCCTTTACATGATCAACTCGCCGGTCGTCAAAGCCGAGTCGCTGCGTTTTTCGGAAGAGGGTGTAAAACACGCTCTGCGCCACCTGCTCATCCCGCTTTGGAATTCCTACAGCTTTTTTGTCACCTACGCCAATATCGATCAATGGAAGCCCGGTAAATCGAAGTTCGGCGAAAGTTCAAACCTGCTGGATCGCTGGATCGAAAGTTCACTGGCCAATCTCTGTCAGGAAGTGACTGCGGCGATGGATAACTACGACCTGCAACGCGCCGTCCGGCCATTCGTCGCTTTTATTGAAGACCTGACCAACTGGTATATCCGCCGTTCGCGCCGCCGTTTCTGGAAGAGTGAGGATGACGGTGATAAACAGCAGGCCTACGCCACGCTTTATCACGCACTCATTGAGCTTTGCAAAATCGCCGCACCGTTTACGCCTTTCATCGCCGAAGAGATTTATCGCAACCTGCGCACCGATGACATGCCGGAATCCGTGCACCTTTGCGACTTCCCGACCGCCGCCGGTGCGAAGCGTGACGTTGCACTGGAAACCCAGATGCGCATTGTGATGGATGTTGTCAGCATGGGCCGCCAGCTTCGCAAAGATCACGATGCAAAAGTTCGCCAACCGCTGAGCCGTCTTGATGTGGTCAGCCGTGACAGCGGATTGCTTAATCAGGTCGGCGAGCTGAAGCAAATCATCGCTGAAGAACTTAATGTCCGGGAAGTGTTTTTTGACGATGACGAAACCGGGCTTGCGACTCTCAGCGCCAAGGCCAACTTCAAGACACTTGGACGGAAGTTTGGCAAACAGGTGCAGCAGATCAATCAGGCTGTACAACTGCTTTCTATCGATGATCTTAAAATCGCCGCAGCAGGCAAGGGCCTAACGCTTCGTATTGGCAGTGAAACATTTGAACTGTCCGGTGAAGACATTGTAGTCGAGCGCACTCCGAAGGCAGGTCTTGCTGTGCAGGCGCAGGGCGCGCTGGTAGTCGCACTTGATCTCGAACTAGATGACGATCTCATTCGTGAAGGATTGGCTCGTGAGCTGGTCAACAACGTTCAGCAGATGCGCAAAGCTCACGGATTTGAAGTTACCGATCGGATTCACCTGAAGATTTCATCGGACGACGCGGTTCGTGAAGCGGTTTCGGCGTTCGATGATTACATCAAATCCGAAGTCCTTGCGCTTTCAGTTGAAACTGTCGAAACGGAAGGCGAAGCCGTTGATCTCAACGGTCACGCCTGCATGATCGCCATTGAAAAAGCATAGATATCAGATTCTTCTGCTTGCCACGCTGCTCCTGCTGGGAACAGGTTGCGCATCGATCCGTCCGCCGAAAGGCGTTTCGGCCCGCACCGTGACGATAGAAACAACAGGCTACTGTGACTGTGGTGAATGTTGCGGCTGGAAGCGTGTCTGGTGGGCTCCGTGGCGGACCGTTTATTCTTCAGGCCCGAACGAGGGCCAACCGAAGAAAGTCGGCATTACTGCATCAGGAACGAAGGCTCATAAGGGAACCATTGCCGCCGACCGGCGTTATTATCCGTTTGGAACAGTTATGTACATTCCCGGCTACGGTTACGGACGGGTAGAGGACACTGGCGGAGCGATTAAAGGCCCGACACGTATCGATCTTTTCTACGGCTCCCATCAACAGGCTCTTGAGTGGGGTCGCCGTAAGGTTTCGGTCAAAGTCTGGCAGTGACTCTATCCAGAAGGGCTCTGAGCTGGTCGATGCTGAGCGGTTTGGGCAGGAACTCATTCATTCCTGCGGTCACGGCAGCTTTCTGTTCCTCCTGCATAACTCCGGCGGTTAATGCGACGATCCATGGGGTGTCGGGACTGCCGATGTGTTTCCGAATATGCTCTGTCGCTTCCAGTCCGCTCATGTGTGGCATTTGCACATCCATCAGAATAATGTCAAATGTGGCATCCATGGTTGCGGCCACTGCGGCTTCGCCATCGGAGACGATCACTGTATTTTCACAGCCGAGTTGATCCAGCATGAGTTGAGCGATCCGCTGGTTAATCGCATTGTCTTCGGCGACCAGAATGCGCAGACCCCGTTTCTTCTTCGGCTGAATGTGCGTTCCAACGACCTCATGTGTTCTGGATTCCTCTTTTTGAATCGCCAGGCTCTTGAGTATCTGGTCGCAAAGTTTCCCTACTTTGACCGGTTTTGAAAGACGCGCGCTGATCGAAGGGTCGGCGGCAATGTGTTCATAGGAGCTGCTAAGGATAAGGAGCGGCATGGTCTTCGCATTTTTTAAGGCATAGATTTTTTTCGCCAGATCGCCGCCGTTCATGCCGGGCATCTGGTAGTCAATCAGGGCGATGTCGTACACCTGACCATTATTTAAATGCTGAAGAGCCTTCTCTGGTTCAGCAAACGATTCAGAGAGCATTCCCCACTGAGCCAGCTGGTCGCTGAGAAGCCAGCGGTTGGTTTCGTTATCATCGACAATCAGCGCGCGTTTCCCTCGCAGAGTTTCGATCGGCAGGTGTAGATACGTGGCTTTTTTATCTTCGTGGTCGCTGATTGGCAATGCGACCGTGAAGAAAAAGGTGGAGCCTTTACCCGCTTCACTTTCAAACCATATTTTTCCGCCCATCAGCTCAGTCAATTTTCGGCTGATTGTGAGGCCTAGCCCAGTTCCTCCGTATTTCCGAGTGCTGGAAGAGTCGGCCTGTGTAAATGCTTCGAACAGGCGATCTTTGTGCTCGTCGGCAATTCCAATACCGGTATCGCGTACAGCGAACTCAAGCTGGCACTTCCGCTGCTGTTCGTCGGTGATCAGACTGTGAACCTTGAGGTGGACCTCGCCGTTTTCGGTAAACTTGATCGCATTGCCCATGAGGTTGACCAGAATCTGCCGCAAGCGGGTTGTATCGCCGATCAGATTCTTCGGGACATCCGGATCAACATAGTAAAGCAGTTCCACATTCTTCTTTGCGGCCAGTTGTATGAACAGATCAAAGGCATCCTCGATGCATTCGCGCAGATTGAACGGCGTTTTTTCGAGCTCGATTTTACCGGCTTCGATTTTCGAGTAATCCAGAATGTCGTTTGTGATGGTTAAAAGATTTTCTCCGCTGATTTCGATCGTCCGGACAAACTCTTCCTGCTGGGTCGAAAGTTCTGTGCCCAGCAGCAGACTGGCCGCACCAATCACTCCGTTCATTGGAGTCCGGATTTCGTGACTCATCATGGCCAGAAAAGCACTTTTCGCTTTATTGGCCGCTTCCGCTTCCTGCTGAGCTTCAATCAGAACTTTTTCGTTTTCAACCTGCCGGGTCACGTCACGGGAAATACCCGCCAAACCGATTACCTCGCCCTGATTATTCCGCATGGGGGATTTAACGGACTCGACGTATACCACTTTTCCGTCTTTTTGAACGTGGCGTTCCCGGATTCGCGTAATTTTTCCGTCCGCGATTTGTTTTTGCTCGTTGTCGTACAACTGTTGTCCAAGCGGGGCGGGGATAAAATCGAGGTCGGTTTTCCCGATTAGCTCATCGAGCGATTTTGCTCCGTGCGCTTCAACCCAGGCTTTGTTTCCGCCGAGCACTTTTGAATTACGGTCTTTATAGTAGAAATGGTCTTCAAGGTTGTCGAAAATCGCCTTGATAACGGCGGCGCCCTGTTCGGCGCGTTGTTTGGCCGCAATCAGACGTTCTTCATTTTCAACCTGCTGTGTAACTTCCCGCGAGCTTCCCACTAAACCGATGATTTTTCCGGACTGGTCTTTTATCAGGCGCTTAATGAATTCGTAATAAACAACCTGTCCATCCTGTTGCGTAAACTGTTTCCGGGTATGAATCGTTCCCATTCCTTTTTCAATCAGCTCTCTTTCCTCATCAATCAGTTCTTTCGCGATATTTTGCGGCAGAAAATCGTATGCTGTTTTTCCGATCAGGTCGTCGATGGATGAGGCCCCGGTTCCCTTAACAAAAGCGCTGTTTCCTGTAATGACTCTCAGGTCACGGTCTTTGAAGTAAAGCATGTCGGGAATGTTTTCGAACACGGCATTAACCAGTGCCGCGCTCTTTTCAGCTTCCTGCTTGGCTCTGATAATCTCTTCTTGCGCACGCACCTGCGCGGTGACATCACGCGAAAGGCCTGCCAGACCGATAATCCGTCCGGAAGGAGTGCGCAACGGTGTCTTTACCGATTCCAGATAGATAATGTCGCCGTTTTTTTGTACGTGTTTTTCCTGCTCTCGAACGATTTTTCCATCGTCCATCAGCTTCTGTTCGCTGGCATACAGCTTTCTGCCCAACGCGTCAGGGTGGAAGTCGAGTTCGGTTTTTCCGATCATCTCTTCGGTGGATAGATTGTGATATGCGCAACATGCCGGGTTGGCGCCAAGAATTCTGGATTGGCGATCCATGTAGTAAATATGATCGGGCAGATTGTCAAAAATCACATTGAGCAACGCCGCCTTTTGTTTGGCGGCCTCGGCCGCTTCGTAAGCGGATGTGATGTCTTCCATGTTTCCACACCACAGCGTGCTGCCGTCGCGCAACCGTTCGGGTATGGCGCGATTGCGGATCCAGTGAGTTCGGTTCTGCGGGGAACGGACGCAAAAGGTGATCTCAAATCCGGTAAGATTCTCCGCTGAATTCTTCAGGGTATTTTTAACCATGTCCGCGGATTCCGGGCAGACGCGGCTCCAGGCCAGCTCGCCGTTTTTGGCTAGTTCCGCCGGTGTCGCAAAGAAAATTCCTTCAATCGCGGGCGTGGAGTAGGGGAAAGTGCTTCGGCCATCTTTCCACTGCCGATAATAATAAATTGTTCCGGGCAAACCGTTAATCAGGTTAAGGAGCTGAGCTTTCCGTAAAAAAATGTTCTTTCTCATGCCGGCGAGCATACCGATTTCAATGTGTTCCATCAAACAGGGATTCCGTAAAACGTCTAAGGTTTCCAATCATTGGAAATCGTTTACGCCGTTTTTCCAAACTTCGGAAACAAGGCCATCAAAAAATCCGTGCTATCCTCCTGATCTATGGTAAAACTCCCGCATGAAAACGCTAAAAATCCTTGTCCTGAACGGTCCGAATCTCAACCTGCTCGGCACGCGTGAACCGGATATCTACGGAACCGAAACGCTTGCTTCGATCGCGCAGGATATGAACGCCTGCGCCAAAAAGCTGGGCGGAGTCGAACTCGAGTTTCGTCAGAGTAATGCCGAGAGCGACTTGATTACTTGGATCGGCGACAGCCGTGGAAAATTTGATGGGATCATCATGAACCCGGCCGCTTACACCCATACCAGTCTAGGCTTGGGCGATGCGGTCAAAGCGGTCGGCGCGGAAGTTCCGGTTGTTGAAGTTCATTTGAGCAACACCCACGCCCGCGAAGAAATCCGGCATAAAAGTCTGACCGCGCCCGGATGCATCGGGCAGATTATGGGATTCAAGGGCTACGGCTACAGCCTCGCTCTGAAGGCGCTGGTTAATCACCTGCGGCGCAGCTGATTTATTTTTTGCGCAAAAGAATTGTTCTGGCCGATGGCGCCGTCAATCCGTCATTAACTGCCACCAGTCTGGCATAGTCGCATGCCGGAATAATCGATTCGTTCAGCTGTGCCTGCTGGACAACAATAATCTGTCCGCCTCTGGCGGTAACGTTAACATCCACCCGGCCTGCGCCTGCGGGCAGTTCGGTGCGGGATGATGCGGGAAGAAGAACCGCCTCCCAACCTTCGGGAATAACAATTTTATAACGGAAGGCGCGATTGAGCGGCTTCCCGATGTAGAAGGGGTTTTCGCGGCGGCTGGTTTTTAGATTGAGCAATCCATTGAGCCCTTCCGGAAGAGTGAAATACATCTGGTCTCCGTCGCGCACGGCATAGGCCGGAAGAACCGCCGCGAATTGGATGTGTCCCGGATGATCAAAAGAGGTTTCCATATCTCCGGCGGCCTCAGCCGACTGCGAAATCTGACTGAGCAGGCTTTGGTGCGCGCGGCGCCGCTCTTCGGGTGTGAACTGGGCGAACTGTTCGTGGAACGGTTCGAATTCAATTCCGGAGAACGTCGTTTTCTTTGTCAGCTCAGCGCGCCCTGTTTCGGAGAGATTGATGGTGAACTCGGTTTCGATCGCATCGCCTGTTCCGCTTCGAGGGTTTTCTAGTTTACCTGTATTGAGGTCAATCGCCGGCTGGTTATTATGCGCCAGAGTGCCGATTTCGGCATACTGCCCTGTGTCGCCAAGATAAACCGGTTCTTTGCGGTCGCCGATTACTTCGACAAGCAGGGTGTTGAACGCCTCACGCTGGAGAATGCTTACAACCGGAAGGCGTGAGCCATCGGTGCGGGGCAGGTCGGAGGAAAGAATAAAGCGTGGTTCAAGTCCGGACGCATTCAGCAAGGCATAGAGCAGTACGGCGCGATCGGTGGTATTGCCATATCCTTCGCTCAATACTCGATCGGCAGGTGTGACGGCGGATAGCGGCAG
>JADYZA010000191.1 GCA_020853375.1 Verrucomicrobiota bacterium
CGCTTCGCCGATAATCTCAAATTTGCGCTCTACCGCCGCCTGTGTTTTCCGGTCGGTTTGATACGCCTCGAACGTCATTCCGGCTGTAAAATTTTGAACTTCACGAGTTTGCTCTAGAATATCTTGAAGACTCTCTCTGACCCGGTCATCCATAAACAAGAACTCCATCGGTCTTGAGGTTTTTCTTGAGCGAACCCTTGCTGACTGATGCATCAGTCAGCAAGTCAACCGTGGAATGAAAAGCGTCTTCAAGGTCGTGCAACAGACCGAAAAACTGACGGGAATACTCCGCCGGCGGCAAATCCTCGAACGAGACGCAGAAATCGATATCACTGCCTGGCCCGGCCTCGCCGCGGGCACGCGAACCGAAAAGTTCCAACCGCCGTACGCGATGGCGGCGGCAGATCGGCTCAGCGGTTAGCTTTATTTCGTTCAGTGTCATGGCCGGAATCTAGCGAAACGATACTTTCAGTTCAATAGTCGTAAAACCCACTCTGCTCAGCTACGCCATCGAACGCTTCCCCGAACCCAAACGCCTCGCTTAATCACGGGTCAAAACTATTGGCTCAAACTCAAGAGGATTGAATAAGTCCTCTGTGTCTCCGCGCCCTCTGTGGTAAAAAATCTCCCTACAGAATCTCTTTGAGCGCCTTGAGAACAGCGCGGTTCTGTGCGGAAGTACCGACGGTGATGCGAATCCATTCAGGTAGACCGTAGCCGTCCATCGGGCGGACGATGACTTTGCGCTTCTGCAGTTCGCCGAAGACCTGCCGCCCGTTGCCGGTTTTGACGAGGATGAAGTTGGCGTATGACGGCACATAGTCCAGCCCCAGTTTACGGAAACCGTCCATAAAAAGTTCCAAACCTTGGAAATTCGTTGTCCGGGTTTTGGCGAGATGCTTGTCGTCGTCGAGCGCGGCAAGCGCGGCGGCCATCGCCATGGCGTTGACGTTGAACGGTTGGCGGACACGATTAAGCAGTGCGATCAGGTTTTCGTGTCCAACGGCATAGCCGATGCGCAGTCCGGCCAGTCCGTAGGCTTTGGAAAACGTGCGCAAAACAACGACATTCTCCCGGCCCTTCTGAATTTCTTTAATCAGATCCGGCTTCGTTTCATCCGGCATAAATTCGAAATAGGCTTCGTCAAAGACGGCCAGCACATGCGACGGCAGTTTTTTTAGGAACTCTTTTATTTTTGTGGGAGAAACGATGGTGCCAGTCGGATTGTTCGGGTTGCAAATGATCACCATGCGGGTTTCCGGCGTAACCGCCGCCAGCATAGCATCGAGATCGTGCGCAAACTTTTTCATCGGCGCGGCGATCGCCTGCGCGTTAAACAGTTTGGCAATGAGACGGTAGACGACAAAAGCGCCTTCGCTCATGACGAGGTTGGTGCCGGGGCGGAGATAAACATGACCGAGAAATTCAATCAGCTCGTTGCTTCCGCTTCCGAAAAGTAGGTTCTGCGGTTTCACGCCGAGTTTCGCGGAAAGTTTGTCTTTGAGATAAAAACAGCCGCCGTCGGGATAGCGGTGCATTTCGGTCGCCGCGACGGCCATCGCTTTCATCGCTTTCGGCGACGGGCCGAGCTCATTTTCGTTCGAAGCGACTTTGATGATTTCAGACACGTCGGCAAAACCAAGTTCGCGGGCAACTTCTTCAATCGGTCTGCCCGGCTCGTAAACCGGCACACTGGAAATCCATTCGTTTGTCTTCATTGCGAGGACTGCTCTTTATTTTTGATATCTTTCCAGACATCGGAAACATGTCCGGTCTTGAGGCGCCATGCCGCGGAAAGAAAAACGGGGACGTCAAAAAGAAAGGCGATGAGCGCCACCGGAAACATGCCGACTTTTTTGAACCTTCCAATCTTTGGATTTTCCAGAAAGCGGAAGCGGAACCACGGCGACGGCATGGTTGCGTAAAGTCCGTTGACGTGGATGTTGAGCTGGACAAGACGGTACAGCCACGTCGGATCGGTTTCGTCGCGGGCCCGCAGATAGGCCGCCGGATTCACCGTGGGCTGTTCTTCCCGCATGGTTTTAAGATGGCGCATCAGCGTTTCGATAAACGTCTGACCTACAAAGAGGCGGACACGGCGGTAGAAAATATCCTGAAAAGTACGGTATGCCTCGAAGGTGTATCCGGCATTGCGCGCGATGCCGATACGCACCGGGTTGTCAGGAGCCGATGCCATGTTACTGATAATCATCCGTTTAAAGCAGCCATCAACCGCGCCGGGAAACCGCTTCGGGAGCCAAACACTCCGCATGGCCGTCGCACGCGCGCAAAAGCAATGTCCGCGAACCTGCGCCGTCTGGTTTTTTTCGGTAAAGCGCGTAACCATCAGGTTCAGTCGATCACAGAACGTTTTGCATTTCGCGGCTTCAATATGTTTACGCCCGACCGGAGAAATGACCTGAATGCGAATATCTTTCTGAAGCTCATGCAGCATCCATTCAAACGCTTCCACCTGATCGATCACAATGTCAGCGTTCACAAAATATATGAAGTCGGCATCGGCCCGGCTGAATGTGTGCGCCAGCAGATTCCAAGCATTGGCAAATCCAGCCTCCGGAACAATTTCCAGACGCAGGCGAACAGCACCGTTTTCCGGAAATTCGCGGCGCGCTTTTTCAAAAAACGATTCCGTCACTTCAACGGTCCGGTCGGTGCAACCGTTTGCAATAACAATCAGTTCAACCTCAAAGCCAAGGCCTGCGGCGTTGCAAAAAACGGTTTGATTGAGGATAGATTCCAGCGCCGGAGCAATGCCCGATTCTTCATTACGCGCCACCACGCCGACAGAAAGCTTGATCGTATCGCCGGAATCTTTACCAACCCTTGGAAAACGACCCGGCACCGTCTCGACAAGAGGATCCAACCCTGGAAGAAAATAATCCATTTTACAAATCCCTGAAATTTACGCTTCCGCCCGCGGATATGACCCGAGCACATTCAGCACAGCGCAGTGCTTCGCCAGCGCCTTGAGCGCGGTTTTAACGTGCGGATCGTCCGCATGGCCCTCGAAGTCGACGAAAAAGTAATATTCCCACGCCTTGTTGCGGCTGGGGCGCGATTCGATCTTTGTCATGTTGATGCGGTTCGCCTTGAGCGCATCCAGCGCGTCATGCAGCGCGCCGACCTCGTCTTTGATACCGAAGTAGATCGATGTTTTATCCGCACCGGTCGGCTCGCTGTATTTTTTGCCGATGACAAGAAAGCGAGTGGTATTGCCACTGACATCCTGAATGTTTTCCGCGATAACATTCAAGCCGTACAAGTCGGCGGCCAGCGCGCTGGCGATGGCCGCGCAGTCGCTCTTCGACGCCATTTCTGCCGCCAGCGCGGTGCTGTTGACCGCATCCACTTCGACACCAGAAAGGTTTTCGCTGAGCCAACGACGGCACTGGCCGATCGCTTCCTGCTTACTGCAAACCCGTGTGATCTTTTCCTTCGGAACGGAGGCGAGCAGGTAGAGAGAAATCGGTAGATAGATTTCTGCGCAGATTTTGAGCGGCGTGCCGGTGAACTGATCGAAGGTGTGAGTGACCGCGCCTTCGATGGAGTTTTCTATCGGAACGACACCGTAGTCGGCGGTTCCGCGCTCGACGGCGGTGAAAACGTCGGTGATGGTGCCGACCGGATGATAATCCACGCTGGCACCGAACTTGGCATGCGCCGCCTGATGCGTGAAGGTGGCGGGCGGGCCGAGATAAGCGATTTTTAAATTGCTTTCCAACGCAAGCGCCGCCGACATGATTTCGCGGTAAATGGCACGCGCCGACCCTGCGGGAAGCGGGCCGTCATTCAGTGCGGCGATCCGGTCGAAAACCGCTTTTTCGCGGGACGGAACATAGATTTCGCCGCCCTGCTCTTTTTTGGTTTTCCCGATTTCGAGCGCGACTTTGATCCGCTCGTTCAAGAGCTTCACCAGCTCCGCATCGAGACCGTCAATCTGCTTCCTCAAATTCTCCAGACTCATCATCATCCTCCGTTGCCGCTTGTTCCGCCCGCAGTTCTAGCTCTTTTTCCATGGCAGGGAAAGTTTTTGTCCGTTCCGGTTTTTCCATCCGCTTGAGTTCTTCCATACCGGGCATTTCTTCCAGACTCCGTAATCCGAAGTGCTCCAGAAAACGCTGTGTGGTGCCAAATAGCCACGGACGGCCCGGAAGATCGCTCCGTCCAGTCACTTTCACCAGTTGCATTTCGACCAGATTACGAAGCACCTGATCAACCGCCACGCCGCGAACCGACTCGATCTCGGAACGCAAAATTGGCTGGCGATAGGCGATGATGGCGAGCGTTTCGAGCGCGGGCTTGGAAAGGCGGGCGTTGTGGTCTTTGTCGAGCAGAGTGCGCACCCACGGGCCGCAGTTGATTTCATTTTGCAGCCGGTAGCCGTGGGCGACCTCAGCGATGCAAAGACCGGTTCCGCCGTGCGGCAGTTCGTTTTTCAGCTCTTCAACCGAGGCCATCACTTCATCTTCTTTGATCCCGGCAAACTGTTCGTAGGGGCCGCCATAGCTGGCGCCCGCATCCACCAGCACCTTGTGGATTTCTTTGGCGGTCAGCGGCTTTTTCGCAGCGAACAACAACGCGCCGATAATCTGTTTGAGTTCCGGAAGCACTTCTATACTGCTCATACCAATTCTTCCTCCTGCAAAACGGGTTCGGGCACGTCGCCCTCAATCTGCTCAATAACAATTTCGTCAAAATGATTGTCCTGCCGCGCGGAAAGTCGGTTGAGCTTGATCAGCTCCAGCACGGCCAGAAAAGTGCAGACGATCTCCTGCCGTGAACGCATACCGCGGAACAAACGTCCCAAGGTCAACGGGGTTCCGCTTTTCGTGGCCGACAACAGATAATCCACCTTTTCGCTAACGGTGAACTGCTCGGCGAAAATCTCGTTGAGTTCCTCTTTCGGCGCGCGGTCGAGCGCCTGATTGAGCGCGCTGATCAGATCAAAAATGCTGACATCCGACATGCCGATTTCCGGCCGGATCCCGAGTTCGACATGCTCCCCTTCGCGGGAAAACACATTCTCCTGAATCTCTTCGAGCTGACCAAGAAATCCGGCGGCATCCTTGAACTTTTTATACTCAACCAGCTGACGCACCAAATCCCAGCGCGGATCGTCCTCGTCGTCCTCTTCCACCGGGCCGCGATCTTCGTCGGGCAACAGCAGGCGGCTTTTAATCACCATCAGCGTCGCGGCCATCACGATGAAATCACCGGCGATCTCGAGATTGAGAATTTTCATCAAATCGAGATATTCCATGTACTGGGTCGTGATCCGCCCGATTGGAATATCGTAAATATCCACTTCATCTTTTTTGATGAGGTAAAGGAGCAGATCGAGCGGGCCTTCAAAGACCTCCAGATTCACTTTGTATTCTTCGTTCGGAAGCAGATCGGCCATATGCATTATTCCAGTCCAACGGCCCGGCGGGCGGCTTGCAGAGTTTTCCGGGTTTCGGCACGGGCTTTTTCCGCGCCTTGCCGGAGAACCTCGTTTACGAAATCAGGATTCTTTTCGAGTTCGGCGCGCTTCTCGCGCATCGGCGCGAAATGCTCGTTGATTTTGGCGAGCAGCTCTTTCTTGGCGGTGCCGTAACCAAACCCGGCGGTGCGGTAGCGAGCCGCTAGATCAGCGGCTTCTTCGTCCGTGGCGAACAGTTTGTAGAGCGCGAATGCGTTGCAGGTGTCGGGATTCTTCGGTTCTTCAAGCGGCGTGCTATCGGTGACAATCTGCATCACCCGCTTTTTGAGCGCGCCGAGTTCGCCGAAAATTTCCAGCGTGTTGCCGTAGGACTTGGACATTTTCTGCCCGTCGATTCCCGGCACCACCGCCACGGAATCGCGGATGGACGGTTCCGGAATCGTGAACACTTCGCCGAACTGGTTGTTAAATTTCAACGCGATATCGCGCGTTACTTCAACGTGCTGCTTCTGGTCGCGCCCGACCGGCACCACGGTGGACTGCACCGAAAGAATATCGGCGGCCATCAGCACCGGATAAGCAAACAGCCCGTGCGTGGCGGCAAACCCTTTAGCGGTTTTATCCTTGTATGAATGACACCGTTCCAGCAGGCCCATCGGCGTAATCACCGAAAGAAGCCACGCCAGTTCCTGCACTTCCGGCACATCGCTCTGGCGGTAGAAAGCGGTCTTGGACGGATCAAGACCGGCGGCCAAAAAGTCGAGTGCGACATCTTTCACCATCGTGCGCAGTGCGGCAGCGTCATTCACCGTCGTCAGAGCATGGTAGTCGGCAATAAATAGAAACGCCTCGCCCTGCTCCTGCAACTCAATCGCGGGCTTCATCATCCCAAAATAGTTGCCGATATGCAGCTTTCCCGAAGGCTGTATGCCGGAAAGTATTCTCATGGGTTTGCAGTTTTTCATCATCATTTTTCCCCGACGCTGTATTCGCCGCCCTCTTCCTGCACACGCAAGGCTTCGGTCGCAGAAATCCGGTACGGCTTCCCGCCGCGATTGACAATCACATGCTGACCAAGCTTGGCTTTCTTCACCAGTTCATCATGAACAGCCCGCTTCAAACACAAACGGGCTTCTTCGGTTTTTTTAAGCAAATAGGACCTACCCATCACAACTCTCCAAAATCAATCGGTAGCGCTCACTATCCAGTATTTCCTTATCATGGCCAACCTTTGAAAACACCGGAACCGGCTCCGAATTCGAGTTATCGTAGCAGAAAACCTCATCGCACAAAGGCGCAAAAACGGTCAGAAAATTTGAAACCGTCCGGCGATAACGGCGGATAATCGCCTCAACAGGAATGTCATGCCCGCCGGACTCCACATGCGCCTTGATTTCCCTCAGGAGAATTTTTCCCGCCTCCAGTTGAACTCCCGCAGGATTGAGCGGCGACAGCCCGTCCGCAATCAGATCTGCATTAATAAAATTCCGGCATCCGGTCATTTCCGGCAGGTATCGCAAAGCAAACGTCGTCTTGCCCGCTCCATTCGGTCCGGCAATCACGTAACAAGTTGGTTTGGAGATAGAAGACATAGTTAATCCGTAAACTTTGAGCGGGCAAATCTAGCCGCAAAACGGTTCAAAAAACACCAAAAAAAGCCGCCGCCTTGGAATTATACCGTTATCAGATTTGACGCCCCTTAGTAGCGAGTTTGTCATGCATAAAAGCCGGAGATGACTTCCCAAGCCGCTTCGGCGGTATCGCAGAAGGTGATCAGCTTGAGGTCATCTGGGCCAATCAGGCCGCATTCGGCCATATAGTCCCAGTCAACCATCCGCTTCCAATGTTCGGAACCAAAGAGAATTACAGGCATGGGCGGAATTTTTCCGGTCTGAATGAGGGTGAGTGCTTCGAAGAGTTCGTCGAAGGTGCCAAAACCGCCGGGAAAAATGCAAATGGCTTTGGCGCGCAACATGAAGTGCATTTTCCGCATGCTGAAATAGTGAAACTGGAAGCAAAGTTCTTCTGTGACGTACGGATTGGCTTCCTGTTCGTGCGGCAGGGTGATGTTGAGCGCAATCGATTTACAGCCCACCTCTTTTGCACCACGGTTGCCCGCCTCCATAACGCCGCCGCCACCGCCGGTGATGATGACATATTCGCATTCGTGGTTAGTCTGGCAGGAGGTGCTGACGATCCGTGCCAGCTTGCGCGCCTCTTCATAGAACGGTGTCAGCTCCGCCAGTTTACTGTTTTTGCAGGCGGCGGCATTTTCCGGTGCCGGAATCCGCGCGCTTCCGAAAAGAACGATGGTGGATGTGATGTTGTTTTGTTGCATCGCCACTTCGGGATAAAGATATTCGAGTTGGAGCCGGACCGGACGGCAATGTTCGCTGCATAAAAACGGAATGTTTTCGTAGGCTTTCGGCGGGTTTTTCATTTTTGTGTCCTCCAGAAAAAGCGACTCTTCGCAGTCAAAGATAACAAAGTCGGAACGGGTTTCCTACTATTCGCTCCGGCGGATGCTGAAAAAGGTGACGGCGTCTTCCACGAGGTCAAGAACGGCGCAGGAAGGATGCATGCCTCGTCCGGCGGCACCGGGATTCACCAGCCGGGTTTTTTCAATCCGTTCGTCCCGCCGGGCATGCGAGTGACCAAAAAAGACATAGTCGTACTGTTTTGAATCGACGACTCTGTTGAAGTGCGGCTCGTCATCGCTGTGCAAAAAAGCAATTCGGCGTCCGGCAACATCCACCTCGCCAAATCGGCCCAGCATTTCCACGCCGAGATTCCGAGGAATAAACTGGAAGTCGAGATGCTGATCGCAGTTGCCCAGCACAGCATAAAGCGGAATATCCAATGCTTGGAACAGAGAAGCCATTTCGATCAAAACCATATCCGAGCCGATGTCTCCGCAGTGAAAAACCGCCTCGATCCCGCGAAAAATGAATTCACGGGCGGCAGACAACGCCAAGTCCACCTGACCATGCGTGTCGGATATGATACCGATTTTCACCTGACGTCCTCCTGCTTTAGTTCTTGGCACTGCAACCGGAGCGTTTATATTAGCCGGATTCGCAACCAAGGCGAGCGGAGATTTTAAAATGAAGAGTGTGAAAGTTGTCGGGGCGGGCGGTTACGGCGGCGTGGGAATCACGGAGCTATTGCTCCAGCATCCCGAATTCAAGATCAACTGTCTGGTGGCGGCCACCGAGACAGGCATGAAGATGAGCGATCTTTATCCCCACCTGAAAGGCTTTTGCGACGAATTGATCCGGACTCCTGACGATCCCAAAGCGCAGGAGCCCTATGACGCGGTTTTCTTTTCCACCCCCGACGGTGTCGGAATGCAGACCGCCGCAACGGAGCTCGCCAAAGGCGCGCATGTGGTGGATTACAGCGGCGATTTCCGGTTCACAACTCCTGAAAAATACAGTGCCTACGCCAATTTCATCGGAAAAAACCCGGTTCATGCCTCGCCGGAACTGCTTCCGCAAACCGTGTACGGACTTTCGGAACTCCATCCGTTCGGAAAAAAACAGAAACTGGCCGGAAATCCGGGCTGTTTCGCGGTCAGTTGTATTCTCGGCCTCGCCCCGGCGGCGGCTGGCAAATTGATCAATATAAAAAGCATCATCTGTGACTGCAAAACCGGCGTTTCCGGCGCAGGAAAAAAACCGGCGGCCACTTTTCATTATCCGGCCCGGTATGAGCAAATCAACGCCTACAAACTGGCAGGACATCAGCACATGGTGGAAATCGAGCAGGAACTGAGCGCGCTGGCAGGCGAAACCATCCGGGTCACGATGACCGCGCAGGTTCTGCCGCTCTGCCGGGGAATTCTTTCCTGTCTTTATGCCGACTTGAAGGAACCCATGACTGGCAAACAACTGATGGAAGCCTATAAAGCGTTTTACGCCGACAAGCCGTTTGTGCGGATATTTGACAGCAAGGCCAATATCGGCACGGCACAGGTGAGCGGAACAAACTTCTGCAATCTGATTGTGGACGTGGATGAGCGGAACAACCGATTACGGGTTATTTCGCACATCGACAACCTGATGAAAGGTCAGGCTGGCAACGCTCTGCAGAATATGAACCTCATGTTCGGCTTTGATCCAATGCTTGGACTCAATTTTCCTGGCCGTTGCCCGTAAGCATGGCCATAAAGTCCGAGCGAAAGCCGTTGTCGGAGAAATGTCCTTGCGCTAGACTGCGAGAGTTTTATGGATCCGAAACTATTACTTTTCTCCACCGCGTTCCTACTCGGGATACCTGTGTTTATCCTGACCGGGCTTGCCGTCCGCCCATTCCGAAAAGTTCTCATGTTTCTCATGTGCTTCTCCCTCTGCTACCCGGAAACATTCTCCATTAACCTGATGTCTCGAGAAGCCTACCGTATGGCCACCCGCGGATTCGAGCTGGGGCTTTTCGATATGTGCTCGATCGCGCTCTTTTTCATCATGGTGTTCCAGCCTCGCGGACATCGCTTCCGCTGGTTTCCGCCGTTAACCCTTGTTTTCGGCATTTATCTACTGTTTGCCGTGACCTCTTGGATGGCGGCGCCGGGAAGTATTCCGGTTCCGGGCGATGTCTACGCTGCCAATACCGCCGGCGGATATACATTTTACAGCAACTTTGAAACCGGTCTTTATCCGCTCTTTGAGCTCAGTAAAATTATCCGCGGCGGATTTGCCTATCTCGTTGTCGTAAATTTCCTGCGAGAAGAGGAACATTTCCGTACCCTGCTTGGATCGCTGCTCGTTGTCGCCTTCGTAATCGCCATTGAGGCTCTTATCGACCGTTATATCCAAGGGTACCACCGTATCTCATCAACCCTCGGACACCCGAACAGTTTGGGCACCTTCATGGGCATGATGGGTACGCTGATGTTCGGAATAGCTCTCTTCCGAACCACGTTCATGTCCAGCGGAACCTTTGGTATCGCCACCGCGGCTGCGCTGGTTTCGGTTCTGCTCACGATCTCA
>JADYZA010000192.1 GCA_020853375.1 Verrucomicrobiota bacterium
GTTTCGATATAAACCGATGGCCGAGTCCGAATGCAGGGCTTCAGCATTTCCACCGGAACCTGCACCGAAGCCAAATTGATTTGCGGTGGCGGTTTGCTTCCACGCTTCCAACCTTCGGAATGTGAAACCAGCACGTTGTCATACGCAGGCAGTTTGCTGACGCGGATTCCTTTCAGAATCTCTGGGAAAACCGCCTCGCCCTCACCCGTCACCAGCGCGTTAAAAACCGGCTCCTCCAACAGAAATGGATGGTCCTCAGAAATCTCTGGGCCGCCCGCCATCAGGAAAAGTTCCGGACGGGCAGCTTTCAGTAAACGCGCGATCCGCAGACTGCGCTCGACGTTCCAGAGACAAAGCGTAAACGCCACGGCATCGACGCCGCTCGCCAGAATCTTTTCGAGCAGATGCTCGTTATCCAGCTCGTCCCATTTCGCCGGAGCCGGAACGACTTCCCAATATTCGCCTTCGGGATGCTGTGACAGCGCATGTGACAGCCAGAGCGCCGCGAACGGAAAATTTTCATTCGGTGTCGAGGTGTCGTTATCCAGTAACGGAAGCTGGAGAAATAAAATCTTCTTTTTCATCAGGGTCTTTTCCCACGAATCTGCACGAATGTTTTTCTTATTCGTCTTCATTCGAGTGATTCGTGGGCAGTTCTTTCATCAGTGGGAGTCGGACGGTAGATGGATAGCCGGGAATAATTTCGGAAAGCGCATGCTTAATGCGGGCAATGGCGAATGGTCCGTTGGTGCGGGCATTCACCGCGTCCACCGCCGCCTGATTTTCCGGCGTCTGCTCTTTTTCAATCCGGACATACGGAAGCGGATCAATGTTGGCGGACGCGCTGACAAACCCTTTCGCTCCGGCAGCGTACGCGGCGGAGATTTTACGGTCGCCGCCGACAAAGTAGCGCGGCGTCGCCGGAATCAGTGAGAGGTCGGCGAAAGAATCTTTCATTCCATAGTGCGGAACCTGAGCCAGAATTTCCGGCGTCAGCGGATTGCCGGTATGCTTCGGAAAGTTATAGAGAATCAGCGGAAGCTCAGTCGACTCCGCCAGCTTGGTGAACCAGCGGATTAGCCCAGCGGCGGGCGCGCCGGAAAAATAAAACGGCGGCAATGAAGCCAAAAAATCAGCCCCGATCTCTTCGGCCGCATGGGCGGTTTCCAGACATTGGAAAAGCGCCGGACTGCCGGTATGGGCGATAATGATTCCGTCCCAGTTTTCACGAGCAACCTGAAGCAGTTGCAACTGCTCGGCAGGCGTCAGCGAAAAAAACTCACCGGTCGTACCATTCACCAGCAGATTGCGCACGCCGCACTCCGCCAACCAGTCGAGATGCGCCAGAAACGCCCCAAAGTCCACCGCGCCGTTCTCCGCAAACGGCGTCGGCACCGGAATCACTAAACCCTTGAGTTCAAAACTGTTCATAAGATGGCTTTTGGACAGGCCAACCGGATAAACAGGATTTTAGAACGACTCGAATCAGCGTTCGGGAGTGGAGTGATCATCTGAATTCACTTTTTTATGAAAACTTCGCTTTTCGAGTCGGCTTGGGATGAACTTTATTTACGAGTTTTTTATCATCAACGTATGCCAGATACACTCCGGGAGTTTGTTCTCGGGTTGCGACTCGAAGTATAGTTCCATCGGGTTTTTTGTATTCATATACAGGATAGATGTATTTCTTTCCGTAAATGGGATCGGTCACTTTTGCGGTTTCAGCTTGGATGAGTTCCCATCCGTCTCCTTGGATTTTAATACCATCAATAGTCGCATCGTCGGACGAAAGACTGTCCCAAACATAAATCCACCTTTTCGTTCTGAATATATTCATATTTGTACCGAACATTTAATGCGTCACGACGGAATTGCCAAGCGCTGAATGGGGGCGAGTCTAGTTGGTTGCGAATTCTTCGTCAAACGGGTTCAGCGACGGTTTGGGGATTCCATCCGGCGCCGGAATCCGGCACATTCCCGGTCTGATGACGAAACAGGAATCTATACCGAACTGTCCGCTTTGCGCCAGTAAAGCAACGGAGCCGTTTTACCGCGACCGGAAGCGGGAATTTTTCCATTGTTTGGAATGCGATCTGGTTTTTGTTCCGCCGGAATTCCACCTTTCATCCGAGGCGGAAAAGGCGCGCTATGATTTTCATAGTCACAGTTTGGCCGATTCCGGATATCGGAACTTTCTAAACCGGCTGTTCCGGCCTTTGGAAGGAAAACTTCTGCCCGGTGCGCGCGGACTAGATTTCGGCTGCGGCCAAACGCCAACGCTTTCGGTGCTGTGCGAGGAAGCCGGATTCTCCTGCGCCAATTATGATCTGCACTACTTCACCGATCCGGCGGTTCTGGAAAAGCAGTATGACTTTCTCACCTGCTCGGAAACGATGGAGCATTTCCGTAATCCACGCGAAGAGTTCGAGCGCTTCCTGCAACTGGTGAAGCCCGGCGGCTGGATCGGCATTATGACCCAGCTGCGCGACGACGCTCCGCCGTTCTCAACATGGTTCTATAAGGACGACGTGACGCACGTCTGCTTTTTTTCGCGCCGGACTTTCCAATGGCTGTCAACCGCTTGCTCGCGCAAGCGAGTGACGCGGGAAAAAACTTACGGTCTGCGCGCCGAGTCCCATCCAAACGGGGTTGTTCTCTTCCAAACTTTGGAAAAATAAAAAAGCCGCTCCGGATTCCGAAGCGGCTATTGGATTCCGTTGCCGGAGGTTATTTGGTCTTTTTCGGGATGAGCATCATGAAGACGTTGCGGCCCATCATTTTCGGGGCCTGCTCAACCGCCGCGAATTCGGCGCTTTCAGTGACGATGCGTTTCATCAGTTCAAAGCCCAGCTCCTTATGCGCGTTTTCACGTCCGCGGAACATAAGGGAAACTTTTACGCGGTCGCCGCCTTCGATAAATTCACGGGTATGGCGAAGCTTGGTTTGGTAGTCGTGGTCGCCAACGTTGACGTGGAATTTGACTTCCTTGAGCTTGACGATGTTTTGCTTCTTCTTCTGCTCTTTTTTCTTCTTCTCCTGCTCAAACTTGAATTTGCCATGGTCCATGATGCGACAGACCGGCGGTTTGCAGGTGGCGGAGATTTCTACGAGGTCGAGGCCCGCTTCGTGGGCGCGGACGAGCGCCTGGCGGGTCGGGATGATTCCCATCTGTTCGCCGTTTTCGTCAATACAGCGAATCTCGGGTACACGGATCTGGTTGTTCATTCTCGGACCGAACTCTCTGCGCGGTCTCTCTTTGTAATTCGGATTAGCGATAACTTCCCCCTCGGTTCTGTTTCAATTTACGCCTTATCTTGCACAGCGGTTTTCAATTTTTCAATAAAATCAGGTAGCGTTGTAACGGTCTGCGCTCCGGCACGGTCGCGCACGGCGACGGTGCCGCTCTCGATTTCTTTGGCGCCAAGCACCAGCATGTACGGAACTTTGTCCATCTGCGCGTTACGGATTTTCGCGCCAATCTTGCCAGCTTTGAGGTCGGCCGTTGCGCGGATGTCCTGTTTGCGAAGTTCAGCGGCCATTTTGACCGCGGCATCTGTCTGATCTTCGGAAAGCGGAAGGACGCGCACCTGTTCCGGCGCAAGCCACACCGGAAACGCGCCGCTGTAATGCTCGACCAGAATGCCGAAGAACCGCTCGATGCTGCCGAAGAGTGCGCGATGCACCATGTAAGGACGGTGTTTTTCGCCGTCTTCGCCGATGTAGCTGAGGTCAAAGCGATCCGGAAGGTTGAAGTCGAACTGGATGGTGCTCATCTGCCATTCGCGGCCGATGGCATCTTTGATTTTGAGGTCGATCTTCGGGCCGTAGAATGCGCCGCCGCCTTCATCCACTTCATAGGGAAGGCCGGACGCCTTGAGAGCGGATTCAAGCGACGCGGTCGCCTGCTCCCAGCGGGCCGGATCGCCGACAGCTTTTTCGGGCCGCGTGGAAAGATAGGCGGTGATGCTTTCGAAGCCGAAGGTTTTCCAGATAAAGGTCGAGAACCGCAGCACTTCTTTGATCTCGTCCTCAATTTGCTCGGGCGAGCAGAAAATATGCGCATCGTCCTGTGTGAAACCGCGGACACGCAACAGCCCGTGAAGCACGCCGGCTTTTTCGTAGCGGTACACCGTGCCCAGCTCAGCCCAGCGCAACGGCAGATCGCGGTAGGAGCGGATGTCGGACTTGTAAATGTTGATGTGGAACGGGCAGTTCATCGGCTTGACGTAATAGTCCGACTTGTCGATTTCCATCGGGGCATACATGCCTTCCTTATAGAAATCCAGATGGCCGGAGGTCTGCCAGAGATTGGCTTTGCCGACGTGCGGGGTGTAAAGCAGTTCGTAGCCGTTGCGGAAATGTTCCTGCCGCCAGAAATCCTCAATCAGCGAGCGGATGCGCGCGCCCTTCGGGTGCCAATGGATCAGTCCCGGGCCGACTTCTTCGTGCACACTGAATAAATCGAGTTCTTTACCCAGCTTGCGGTGGTCGCGCAGCTTGGCTTCTTCAAGCTGTTTCAGGTAAAGACCAAGCTGTTTGTCGTTGGTGAACGCGGTGCCGTTGATGCGCTGGAGCATCGGATTGGTTTCTTTGCCGCGATAGTAGGAACCGGCAAGGCTCAACAGTTTGAACGCGCGGATTTTACCGGTGCTTTCAACGTGCGGGCCGCGGCAGAGATCAAAGAAGGTTCCGCATTTGTAAAAACTGATCGCCTCGCCCTCCGGAATATCGGCCAGACGTTCGAGTTTATATTTTTGCCCGGCCAGCATCTTGATTGCTTCCGCGCGACTGACTTCGACCCGCTCAAACGGCAAGTCCTCGGCGACGATCTTCGCCATTTCGGCTTCGATCGCAGAAAAGTTCTCCGGTGTCAGACGCTGGGTCAGGTCGAAATCGTAGTAAAAGCCATCGTCAGTCGAAGGGCCGATATCGAGCAGGACGTTTCCGTAAAGCCGGCAGACGGCGGCGGCCATGACATGCGCCGTGCTGTGGCGAAGTGTTTCAAGTTGAAGATCGTTTTTCATAAATAGGCCGCAGACTGTACCTTTACAGCCATACCGTGTCAATCAGGCGGCACACCGGAAGCCCGTTTTCCACTATCCGGAAACCCGCTCTCCATGAGGCGGAAAACATGTGGTTTGGCTTTGCCAGAATTGACTTAAGGCCTTATGGTGTCTGCCCATTTTGTACGGAGGAAAAAATCATGGCTCTGACTGAAGAACAACTGCTCGCCCACCTTGAAGCCGAAACCGTCCCTTGCGCTGATCTGCTCGAACAGCTGGACGCGCTTTGCGCCGACGGTAAAGACGTCCGCGCCATTGAGTGGGCCGAGCTGATGAAGGATACTCTGTGCGACCGCAAACTGCTCGACGAGGCGGTTTTGACCTACGAATGGCTCGCCCTTAAACAAGGCACCTCGCCCGCCATCGCGCAGAAAGAGCTCCTGCATATTCTGTCCACCAGCCGTAAAGAGCAGAAGTTTATCGAGCCCGCTTTCGAAAAAGCTTCCTCCACTGAAGCGGCTTTTTTGCGCCTGAAGCATCTGCGCTCCATGAAAAAAGGAATGCTCTGCTACAACAAAACCTGGGGCTTCGGCATCATTAACCGCGTTGACCCGTTTTATCAGAAAGTCGAAGTGGCGTTTGAAAAGAAAGGCGACCACGAGATGGCGTTCTCTTACGCCGCCGACTCGCTCGAAGTGCTCACCGACGACCACCTGATGGCCATCCGCCACAACAAACCCGACGAGTTCATCCGGCTGATGAAAGAAAATCAGGCCGAAATCATCCGTATCACCCTGCGCAGCTACGGGCCGCTTTCACTCAATCTGATTCAGGATCATTTCATGCCCGACCTGATCGCCACCGAAGCCGACTGGAAAAAATTCTGGGATGCGGCGCGCAAAGATCTGAAGAACGATCCGCTCGTTGAAATTCCTGCCAAGCGCACCGACCCATTGCGCCTCCGCCGCAAAGCCAAAGCCTATGATGCGGCATGGTTCGAAAAATTCAAAAACGAGCGCGATATGCCCTCCGTATTCCTAGGACTGGAAGAAATTCAGGCGCAGAAATTCCAAACTCTGGAACCCCACATGCAGGAAGCTGTCGCCAACCGGCTGGCGTTCGCCGTCAAAGGCGGATCGCTCAACCAGCCCGGCTGGATCGCGCAGGCGCTCGTCTATTCTGAACAGCTCGGCGTCGAACCCGAAGGGGTGAATTGCACCGCCGAGCTGACAAAGCTGGCCAGCCGCGACGATCTACCCGCTCTGCTGGAAGAGCTCTCCGCACGGTTTATGCAGGCGTTCATCAACCGCCTTTTCACCGCGTCGGAAACCGCCCGCACCTTCCTGCTGCGCCGCCTGCCCGAGTTCGGCAACACCGCCCTCAATGAAACCATTGAAGCGCTCGTCCGCAACGGAGCTGAAGCGGAGCTGGCCGAGCAGATTCGCGACACCGTCCGCCGCCGCGCCTGCAGCCCCGCGCTCCTTCTCTGGATCCTGCGTAACGAGGAACGCGCCGCCGGATGGCAGCTCACCAACAAAGCCGACCTCGCCTTCCAGACGATCGAATTGATCGAACAGGAACATTGCGGCGCCGCCCTGCGCGCGCAGAACCAGCTCCGTGAACAAATCGAAGATAACGATTCGCTCAAGAGCATCCTGGCCGCCATGAGCGACTCCCAGCGACGCGACTTTATGCGCCGCATCAGCGAGTCCCCAGCATGGAGCAAACTCGACCGCCAGTCTTTGCAGGCGAAAACCATCAAAATCTGCCCCGACCTACACGAGATTGTACTCAAGAAAACCAACGCGGCCGTGAAGGAAAAAGTTTCGCGCATCACGTCGACCCGTAGCTACCAGATGAAAAAAGACCAGTTCGAACACGTCCTTAAAAAAGAGATTCCGGAAAACTCCAAAGAGATCGAACTGGCCCGCAGCTATGGCGACCTGCGCGAAAACGCCGAATTTAAATTCGCCAAAGAAAGACAGCGTCTGCTCAGTCTGCAGGCCGAAGAACTTCAGAAAGCGCTCGACGAAGTTAAACCGACGGACTTCAAAGAATTCCCGTCCGATGTCGTTGGTATCGCCACCGGCGTCGAACTGGTTTATGCCGACGGCGCCCGCGAAAACTATTACATCCTCGGCGAATGGGACCAGGACGAAACCCTGCACATCATTTCCAACCAAGCGGGAATGGCTAAAGCGCTTGAAGGTGCCAAAGCCGGCAGCCGGGTTCGCGTGCCAACCACCAGCGGAATTGCCGTAGAAGTGGAAGTCGCCGCAGTCACCGCTTTGCCGGAACACATTCGCAACTGGATCAACGGCTGATTATGAACACGCTGCATGAATGGATCGAAGCCGGGCTCAATGTCGCCATGATGGCGACCTTCGCGCTCTCATCTATCTACATGGTTTTCACGGTACTGGCCTTGCTTCTGCGGCGTAAAGTTGCGGCGCAACCCCCGCCCATGACGGAAAATCTTCCGACCGTCACCGTGCAGATTCCCACCTATAACGAACTGGCGGCACTAAACTGCGCCGCCAACTGTCTGGCCTTCGACTACCCGCGCGAAAAACTCCAGATTCTGATCGGCGATGACAGCAACGATATCGGCATCTCCGCCCAGATCGACGCGTTCGCAGCCAAAAATCCGTTCGTCCGGGTTTGCCGCCGCGGAAAAAATATCGGATTCAAGCCGGGCAACCTGAACCACATGCTGCACCAGACCACCGGCGACTATATTCTGATCCTTGATTCCGACTTCCTGCCGGAACCCGGATTCTTGCGTCGAATCGTTCAGCCGGTCATTGAAAATCCCGCTCTGGCAGGCGTGCAATCCACTTGGCGGATTTCGAACACGCACCAGAACCACACCACACTGATGGGCGCAGGCATCATCAACGTCATTCACGTGGTGATCCTTCCGCTGATCAAACGCTTCGCCAACACCGGCGTATTCTGCGGGTCGGGCGAACTGGTGCGGAAAGACCTGCTTATCCAAAACGGCGGATGGACCCTTGGCGCCCTCACCGAAGATGTGGACTATTCCCTGCGCATCATCGCCTCCGGCCACCGCATCGCCTATCTTGACGACCTTCACATCGCCTGCGAAGTTCCTTACGCACCGCGCGACCTCTGCCGACAGCAGATGCGCTGGGCCTACGGCGTGATGCGCGCCTTCATGAACCACGGCTTTAAAATGATCCGCTCCAAACTGACCGGAGTCCGCACAAAACTCGCCGCCATCTGTTTCGGCGGAGGCTACATCATGGTCAGTTGCTTGCTGTTCACCATGGTTCTAGGTTTTCTCAACTTCGCCAGTGGCTGGGGATTACAAACAACCGAACTGCCGGAAACCGCGCTACAAACCGCAGGCAACATTCTCTTCACCTGCGGCATGCTGATCTCAAGTCTCTGCGCCAGCTTTATCGCCGGAGCCAGTCTGCGCAGCCTCGGAAAACTGATTGTCGCATCGCTGACGCTGGGTGTGGTGCTGATTTTCTTCGTGGGCAAAGGAATCTTCAAGGCGCTGTTCGGCCTGTCGATGCATTGGTTCATGGTTCGGAAAAACGGCAACGCCCTTGTCCCCGTTGCTTAACAGCGCACTCCATCGCTGGAAACCATAAGCGGATAAACTCTGTATTTCCCAGTGTCTGGAAAATTTCCCAACCCAATCGCGCAGTCGCCAAGGCCGGAACCGAGTTCGCGAAACAACATTCAGCGAAGTCGAAGTCACCGCCGTCACCGCCCGGCCTGAACACATCAATGCGTGGATTAACAGCTAACAGAGTGGCCGCGGCATTCCTGCCACTGATTTCTCTCCACATACGGGCCAGCGGCAAGGATGCCGATTCCACCATGAATTCTCCAAACCTTGGAAAAATTCTTCTTGAGCTACTCCGCTTTGCGGTATACCGTTTTACACAGTACTGGAGAACGGCATGGACTCTTGGATTACACAGCTTAGAAAAGGACTGATCGAGCTTTGCATCCTCAACCTGCTGGCACGAGGCGAAAGCTACGGATACGAGCTTCTACAAGCCTTGCAGGGAATCGAAGAACTGGTCGTCACCGACAGCACGGTTTATCCAATTCTCAGCCGACTCCGCAAAGACGGCTGCCTCAAAGTACAGGTCAAACCCTCATCCTCGGGGCCGCCGCGACGCTACTTCTCCCTGACAACACTGGGAAAACAACGCGCCCGGGAAATGAATCTCTACTGGAACAACCTGCAAGTGGCCATCGGCCAGCTAAAATCCGGAACCGACGGAGAACTTAAATGAACCTGCCCAAAGAACTAACAGTGCGCATCGCCGATCATCTTTCCAAAGTCCGGAAAAATCTGAGCAGTCTCCCGCCCGATGAGCAGAAAGAAATCCTGCAATCCATCGAGTCGCACATATATGATGCCCTGCAAAGCAAAAGCGATGCGGGTCCGACCTCCGCCCTGCTGGAAGCGGTCCTTGCCGAAATGGATCCGCCGGAATCCTATGGAGATTCCACTCCTGTTCCCGATCAGAAACAAAATCGTCACTGGAGAACCATCGTTGCCCTTCTAATACTGATTACCATGATTGTTGTAGGAATAAAAATTTCACCTAAAAAACAGAAAGAGGAAGTCATGAAACATCCGTTGGCGTTGACCGTAACTTCAATTCTAGCCGCAACCAACCTTATTGCAGGCGAAACACAAACTGGTCTCGTAACCACTAATAACACCTCCCCGAGGGACGACGCCGCTACACTGGTTGAAGTTAAAAGAGCTCCCGATGACATAATCGCCAAACAAAAAGAAAATGCAAAACACCGGATGCGGAAAGATTCAAAAATCTATTCACAAGAAAAATTGCAGGACATCGAATCCCTCTATCAGGTTGCAAATAAACAATGGCGCTCAGAAGAGGGAAAAGAGAGCCTTCGAAAACTGATTTCTAAATATTCGTCAGCTAACAGAACTGGCTGCGCCACGCTCTATCTCGGCCAGATGAGCGTTGGCGACGAACAGATCGAATATCTGCAGAAGGCAATCAATGATTTCAGTGACTGCTTCTATGGCGACGGAGCTCAGGTTGGCGCCTATGCCAGATTTGTCCTTTTGCACCGGTACCGTAAGGATGGCGAAAACGAAAAAGCCGCAAAGCTTGCTGAAGAAATCAGAACCGGCTATCCCGATTCTATTGATCACCAAGGAAGACCCATTGTCGATCTGCTAAAAACGGTTAAAGACTAAACACAGCCGTCCGGAGAAACTTCGAGCTGGTATGTTGAAAAGTTTCCGATGTCCGGAACTTTTCCAAGACCGATGGCGCAGTCGCCAAGGCCGGAGCCGGAGATTTTGGCCGGAACTTCCAAGGATTGGAACCCCTTGATAATTTCCGCCAGCGCGGCATTACAGAGTCCCATTTCTTCCATCAGCTTTTGATTCAGGATCAGATTTCTTCCAAGGGTTGAAAAATCACCAACCACTTCGCCGACGCTCGCATCCATCCGGTCGAATATCCGGTCGAAATAATCTGCGTTCAAAGCGCGGCGCTCTTCGAGATAGCGGATCACATCCGCCGTTTTCATCTTTGAGCCGGAATAAACCGCCGTCAGCGGAAAGGATTGTTTGAGCGGAATAATTTCCAGCGGCTCCGCTCGGTAAGCGACCACTCCGCCGAAAACACTCGCCGCCACATCCGCACCGGAGCCGCGGCCCTGCACACGGTGAATTGTCGCCAGACTGCGTTTAAAAAGTTCCATTTTAAAACCCGCCCGGCGGTCGGGTTCCACCCGCTGCATCAGCGCGGCGTGCATGGCGACCGTAACGGCGGCGGACGAGCCGAAGCCGATGTCACTCGAAAACTCTGATTCGATTTTCAGTTCGATTCCCTGCTTCAGCGGATATTGCCGAACCGCATCGAGTACGAATCGGAAGTCGGGATGATCCGTCAGCGCGTCGAGCGGCGCTTCGTAACTTCCAAGGTCTGAAACGATCCGAACAACGGCTTCCGAACATTGGGAAAATGAAACCGTGATGCGTTTGTTGATGGAACAAACCAGAGCCCGGCGTCCGTGAAGTACAGCGTGTTCACCCAGCAACATGAGTGAGCCCGGTGCCGAGACTTGTATGCGGTGTTGCTTCATAGCGTCAGGATTATGATTTCAGGTTCCTATTAGACAATGCGTGTTCCCAGCGGGTCGCCGCGAACCGGCGAAACCTTGTAGCCATATTTGGCGGCCAGCGCCGTCGGCATGAAATCGGCCAGCACCAGCACGACACCGCCGTTTTGTCCACGGACCGCGCCCGCGCCGCAGATTTTTGCCGCGCCGCCCGCCGCTTCGACATCGCCGACGAACTGCTGAACTTTTTGCGGCACGACACCGATCCGGCAAAGTAAGCGGTGATTTTCACGCATCAGTGATCGCATAACCGATTCGTTGTTTTCACGCACGGCTTTTTCGACTTCGCTGGTGACCGCTTCGAAATCATTCCAGATCATGTCGTTCTGAAACTGCTCTTTCACCTGCACCACGCATTCGCCGGTGGTCGCTTCCGGTGTGCCGGTTTCAATGAGATACATTTTCATGCGCGGCAGTGGCACCGATCGCGCCGCGCCGTTCTGGAAAGCGGCGCAACCGCCATAAAGCGAAATGTAGGAATCCACGCCGCTGGGATGGCCGTGCTGGAGTCTTTCGGCTTCCAGACTGAATTCGTAATACCACTCCGGTTTAAAATCGACGCGCAGATAGTGGCCGAGGGCGCGCAGTTCGCTCAGCACGGCCGCAGCGGACGATCCCATTCCGCTGCCGATCGGAATACTTGATTTGAGTTTAATCACAATGCCGCTGTCGAGTGAGCGGTGCAGTCCGTCGAGCACGTTGATGAAACCGAACTTGAACAGGTCGACCGGCTTATGGAGCACATCGCGAATCCCCATTCTGCCTTCAAGAAAAAGATGGTAGTTATGGAGCGCCCGCCGTTTGAAATCCTGCAACGCCAGTATGGTGAACGATTCGCGCTCGCTAATATCCTGCATCTCGAAAGCAATCTGGTCGTCCGGCGAATCCTCAATCGTGGCGGTTACGCTGCGATCAATCGCCATCGCGACAGCAGGTTTCCCGTACACCACGGAATGTTCGCCGCTCAAAATCAGTTTACCTGGAGCAATTGCTTTCATCTCACCGCATTAAATCAAATCCGCGCCTTGGCGTAAATGCGCTTATGGCTCCGCATTCCGGCAAAGCGGAACGGCCCGGTGCGATACTGCGCGAATGTGTGTTCGCCGCCGTCGGTCGGAATGCCGTAATTGTAAATATCCTCATACTGTTGGAACGTCAGTTCCGTGCGCCCGGCAAGTTGCGCCTGATGCTGTTCAGCAAACAGCGCGTCACGATACCCTTTCTGCACGACGCCGCTAAAAAACTCGCCGACACAGCCGGAACCGTAGCTGTAGAGCCCGATTCGCTTGCCGCTCAAATCCTCCGCCGCATTGTCGAGCAACGAGGCCAGCCCGACATACAACGAGGCGGCATAGCAGTTACCGGCGCTCCGGCTGTAGATAAGAGACTCGCCGACAATTCGCTTCAACTCTTCGTCCGAAGTTCCTTTTGCCAGCTTCTGGTGCGCTTTCTCCGCCATGCGGGTGAACGGAATGTGGTAACAGAAGCGGGCGAAGTCATCGAGAGAACGTCCGCTTTCGGCGGCGTACTGCTTCCACGACTCCAACAGCGCCTTAATGTAAACCAGCGTCGAATACTTGCCGTCTACCAGCGCTTCGGAAAGATAGTTGGGCCGCCAGAAATCCATTACATCGTCGGCATAGAATCCGGATTCGGGATCAACGGCCAGCAAACGCGGATCGGCGGAAACCGTGAAAGCGACCGCGCCGCAACCTTGCGTTGATTCGCCGGGACTGCCGAGCTCGTAACGGGCGACATCGGAAGCAATCACCAGCACTTTGCTCTTCGGCTTCAGTGCGATCAGCCCCATCGCCATGCGCAGCGCGGCGGTCGCGCTGTAGCAAGCCTGCTTAATCTCGGCCACACGACAGCGCTCCGGCAAACCGAGCAGTCCGTGGACAAACATTCCGGCGGCCTTCGACTGGTCTATTCCGCTTTCGGTCGCAAAAAGAAGCGCTTCGACGCCTTCCAGCGCGCCCTGCTCTTTTAGCCGGAACGCCGCGCTGGCGGCCATGGTAACGACATCCTCATCCGGCGGAGGAATTCCCATCTTCTCCTGACCAATGCCGGTATAAAATTTTTCCGGATCGGCGCCGCGCGCCGCCGCCAGCGTTTTCAGATCGAGAAAATACTGCGACGTATAAAACGAAATCTGGTCGATGCCGATTTTCATTTAAGGATCAACTCTTCGCGGCTTTTGATTTTTTCGACGCGATCCGCGCCCAGCAGAAACATCGCGGTGACAAACTCTCGCTTCATCCGCTGAATCACTTTACGCACGGCTTCCGCCGATTCCATCGCCGGATTCAAAAACGGACGAGCCACGCCGCAAAGCGACGCGCCGAGAATGACCGCCTTTGCCATATCCACGCCGGAGCGAATGCCGCCGGA
>JADYZA010000193.1 GCA_020853375.1 Verrucomicrobiota bacterium
AGGGCAAACGTGACAGCACATTGCTGGGTGTGGCGGTTCCCGAACAAACGGTTCAGCACTATCTCGATATTTTTGCCAACGGCTCTCCCGCACCGCACTCGCTCGAGCCTTCCGGCTTGGCCGCCTTTTCCGCCTTTCTTTACAACTGCGGTTCTCAGACCGAAAACCAGACCGTCTGCCTGATTGAAACCGGCGCGCGCCATACCTATACCGCTTTCCTGCACCGCAACCAGCTGCAGCTTGTCAACCGTTTCGATATCGGCGGGAACACGCTCCAGCGTCAGGTTCAACTTGCGCTTGGTGTTGATGCTGATATGGCAGGAGCCATTCTTCTGGGCGGCTCGGTGGATGTTTCAGCTCCGGTTCGTCAGGTTCTTAACCCGTTCAGTAAGCAACTTTCCATTTACCGTGAATTTGTCGAGCGGCAGAATAAAAGCGCGCTGTCAGCGGTCTATATTTCCGGCGGACTGTCGGAATGTATGCATTGGCAGGCCGCAATTAAAGAGGTTCTTGGCTTCAGCCCTCAGACATGGAGCCCGTTTGAAAAGATCACGATGCCTCCCGATGTGTTTCCGGCAAAGTTCAAGGGGCAGGAGTCCCGTTTCGCGGCGGCTGTTGGCGCGGCGCTCGCGGGAATGGAGGCCATATGAGCCTGCAGGTCAATCTTCTTAAAAAAATAGAACGACGCTATCAGGGCATTGTCAGCATGAAAGTGATCGTTCTTGGATCGGTATGCGTACTGGCCGGAACCACAATTCTTGTTTTTTCGCTAACCGGAATTTCCCGAATGACGCTGAAGGCCAATTTGGACCGTGCGCGGCGAGAATGGACGATCCTCGAGCCCCAGGCTGCGGTAGTTCGTAAAGAACAGGCAGCCATCGCCGCCAATGCGAAGATGCGAACCGATCTGGAAACTTGGGCCAAAGGTGATCATCCATCAATGTTTTCAATTTTGCGCTCGGTGCAACGTCAGGTGCCGCCGCAGATGGCGCTCGAAAATCTTTTCGCCGGACAGGAGAACGATCTTGTCGCCGGAACGTCTCAGTACATTCTCCGCTTCAGCGGGCGTGCTCAGGGCGAACTGACGGCGGTTGAAGCCAAACGTCAGATCAATACGGATGCTGGACTACGCCGTTTCTGTGGCGAAATCAAACTGGTTTCATCGCAGCGCGCGGCGGGTGAAATCTGGATTTTTGCGATGGAGGGACACCGCCCGGTGGCGGGAGGTGACAGGAAATGAACTGGTTCTCCCTCACTAAAAAACAGCAGCAGATGGTGATCGTAACGGTGATCCTGGCGGTGGCGCAGATTCTTTTGATGGTCCACTTTCTAGGCTGGCTGACACCGGCGGCGGCGCGTGGCGGTTCCGTCAAAAAAGAACTGCTTGATCTTCAGAGCAAGATCGAGGATGCGCGTGATGTTTTGCGGCGCAAGGAGCCGATTGAGCGCAGCCTCATTGCCAGCATTGAAGAACTGGAAAATCTGACTTCACATACTCCGACTCTGTCGGATCGCTACGCATGGTCCTATGAGTATGTTTCACGTTGCGCCCGGCAGTCACAGGTCGAGCTCGACAGTCTTGAAGAAGTCGTGTTTCCGGCCGATGCTCAGGCGGATAAAAAGAAACCGATTGAGCAGCCCTACGAAATCAAAGTGTCCACGCGATGCGGCTATAACAATCTGGTGCAGTTTCTCTGGCGGCTGGAAAAAGACAATCCACTGTTGCGCATTAAGGAAGTGGCGGTTGCCTCTGTCGGTGACCAGCCTGCGGTTCAGCAGGTTCAAATTGTCATGCAGTGGCCGGTCTCAGTGAAAATTGAAAGGGGGCAATAATGAACAGGCTCCTTTGTATCCATTTCCCCGCTTTCCTTTTTTATCTTCTTCTGTCTTCTTCATCCTTCGCTCAAGATTCTCTTCCCTTAGTAAAGGATACTCCGACTGTCGATGTTGCGGCGGTTACACCTAAACAAGAACCCGCGGCCGAATTGAATCAGGAACCACTGAGAGATCCATTTTGGCCGATCGGATTTTTTCCGAAAGACTGGCAGGATAAACCGCTGACGATGGGGGTTCCAGACATGGGGTCGTCGGGCTGGAAATCCGCGCGGGCCAAAGTCCGGCTCACCGGAACCAGCCGTCTTGGTGACAAAACAGTCGCTATTATCAACGGCGAGCTGAAAAGTATAGGCGACCAGATCGAAGTCCTGCATGAAGGAAAAACGTATCAGTGGGAGATTGTTGAAATCACGGCGGACGGACAGGTTGAATTGAAAAAATTGGGAATCAGGTAAGAAGAGGAGCTGAGGGATGAAACTTAAAACAGCGGCATTTTTGGCGGTACTATCCGTGGCTTTGATTATTCTAGGGCAGGACACGGCTGACATATTTCATGAGATCAAAGCCGAGAAAGAATCGGGTGCGTCAGCTCCGGCTCAGACCGTCGCTCCGGCAGCAGTTCCGGAGTCCGTTCAGCCGAAGAATTCTGAACCCGCTCCGGCTGTGGTGGAAAAGCCCGCAACGCCGGTGGCTCCAACCGTCCCCGCAGTAAAAGAAGAAACTGAAACCGTCGCCCTCGCGCCCGAAGCATCGAAAGGTGGAACCATCAAAGGCGGCTTGATCTCGGTCAGTCTCAAGGAAGTTGAACTCAACAGCGTGATCCGCCTGTTCACGACTCTTTCGGATGCCAACATCATTATTCCCGATCTGGAAGGCGGTGCCGGCCTGATCAAGGTTGATGTGAACATGAAGGATGTGGAGTGGAAGCCCGCCTTGCAGGCCATTCTGGAAACACAGTCGCTGGAACTGTATGAAAAAGTTCCCGGCACGGCGGTTTACAGTGTTCGGAAGAAACCGGCCAATGCGCCGGTTGCCATGAGTGTGAAAATTTTCAAACTGAATTACGCCTCTGTTTCCAATGTTTATGAAATGATCAGCGGAATGGTTCCAAAGACGGACTTAGTTGCGGGAAAAATTTCGGTATTTCCAAGCCGTAACACCATCGTTGTGCAGAGTACGCCGGAAAATCTTTTGGACGTCGAGAAGATGATTACAGCGGTTGATCTTCCCCGTCAGCAGGTCTTTATCGAGGCTAAGTTCATGGAGCTTACCGATGGCGCATCCAAACAGTTGGGTATCGACTGGGCAATGCTGGGCGGAGACAACGGCGGCTACGGAATCGGCGGAAGCAAGATCGGTGGAGCCTACAGCAGAAACAACACATTTACTGAGAACCGCTACACTGATATTTCAGGCAGACCTTATGAGAATATTGCGGATATCGATAAACTCGCAGATCGTCCGGCGCGTCCTGGAAGTTTTGGCGCAGATGCTACTCGGATATCCGGTCTTACACCAACAACCCTCGATGTCAACACCGCGACCAAAACGCTGGGTGCTACTTTGAGTGCGGATGACTTCAAACTTGTTTTGGCGGCTCTGAAATCAATCAATGGCACGAAAATTGTTTCGAATCCAAAAATTATCGTGGCGAATGAAGAGAAAGCTCAGATTTATGTCGGCGACAAGGAGCCGAACATCAAACAATCCACCACTCAGGCTCAACAGGCGGATGCGGTGACAACCTATAATCTCGATCCTGACAAACCTTTCTTCGAAACTGGGATCAAGCTGGACGTAACGCCTGTCATCAACACCTCCAGCAATATCACCGTGACGATCACTCCTTCGCTGTCTCGCAAGACGGGTGAGAAAACGGTTGGTAATGGCGGCACAATAAACACGTTCCCGGAGACCTCTGAGAAAACCATCAAAACCGTTTTCGCTCTGGAAAGCGGACAGACGGCGGCCATCGGTGGTTTGACAGAACTAGATTCAAGCGATGTGGAACGCAAAATTCCTGTGCTTGGAAGTATTCCGCTTATCGGGCGTCTTTTCAGCTACGCCAATAAGAAAAACGAACAAAGGGAAACCGTGATTTTTGTGACAGTCGGACTGGCCAATCCGGGGAACATCAATATGGAAACGGGTCTGCCTCAGGATTCCAGACTGGCTATGCAGCAACAGGCGGCCATGAAGAACGAGCGCTTAATCACGCTTGAAAAACAGAAGTTACTGGAAACGCAAGAATCCGAACGGTCTCAGCAGGCAATTCAGCAGTTGCGGGATGCCGAACAAAAGCGGCTTAAGAAGCAGAAATAACAGGGTCGAAAGCCATATGGCGTTCGACTGGGTTCTCAACCATGACCGGTGAACTATGAAAAAATTACTGTTTTTTATTATTATCTCCGGCGCGCTTCTGACGGCCGGAATCTTTGGATGGCGCTTTCTGCAACGTGCCGGTTCCGGCCCTATTAAGAAGACGGTAGAAACTTCTGTTCCGCAAGCCGTACCGGCTTCTGTTCTTCCTGAGGCGGTTCAAACCGCTCCAGCGGAGGTTGTTTCTAAACCTGTCACAGCGCCGCGCGTGGCGGTTTCAAAAACAGCAAGCCGTTTACCTGAAACCGTTCAGATCGCCGTTGCGCCTTCCGCCCGCTTCCAACCTTTGGATGAGTCGACGATTTTGGAACAGCGAATTACGCCCATTTCCAAGGATCGGAAAAAGCGCGAGTTGCTGGTGAAGACGACGGGGAAATATCCTTTTCATCGTATTGAAGAAACGCTGGTCAGGAATGAAGGTTCTGACACCTACACAATCGCTGGGCGTATTGAAATGGTCGCCAGTCATGTTCTGGTCAAGCTTCAGGATGGAAAGACGGAATCGGATCTCAAATCGATGCTGGCCGAGTACGGTGTTTCCGTTTTACGGGCTCTTTCTTTGCCCGGTCACTACATCGTCGCCCTTAAAGCACCGACGCTGGATGCTGCGCCGGAAGCCGTTTCGGTTTTAGGGGCAGAGCGAGAGTTGTTTGCCTATGTCGAACCGGATTACCTTTCACGCATCAATACCGTTCCAAATGATGCTCGATGGCTTAGCGGTGACCTGTGGGGTCTGGTCAAAATCAACGCGACCAGTGCGTGGGATATGACTACCGGCAGCACCAACGTGATCGTGGCGGTGATTGACACCGGGATCAGCCTGACGCATCCCGACCTGAGTTCCAATATCTGGAAAAATGTTGCGGAGTTGAATGGAACGGCTGGCGTGGACGATGATGGCAACGGGTTTGTTGATGACACAACCGGCTGGGACTTCGTCAATAACGACAAAAACCCAGATGATGACAATAGTCATGGAACCCATTGCGCCGGAACGATCGGTGCGGTTGGAAATAACAGCGTGGGTGTGGTTGGTGTTTGCTGGAAGGTTCGCCTGATGGCGCTCAAAGCCGGGGATTCCGATGGACTGCTTGCAATCTCAGACACCGCAGAGGCTGTTCGGTATGCGGCGGACAACGGTGCAAAAATTATTTCAGCATCCTACGGCGGTTCTGGATCAAGCGACACCGCCCGCGATGCAATCAGCTATGCCAACGGGAAGGGCGTTTTATTTATCGCGGCGGCTGGGAACAACGGGCTGGACAATGATTCCACACCGCATTATCCATCCAGCTATGATCTTCCCAACGTGGTGTCGGTGGCCGCCAGCGACCAGAGCGATCTGCTGGCCTCTTTTTCAAACTACGGTAAAACCTCGGTCGATTTAGCCGCTCCGGGCGTGAGCATCTACAGCACGGTTCCGGGCGATAGCTATGAAGCAATGCAGGGGACATCGATGGCCACGCCTCATGTGGCCGGTGCCGCCGCGCTTTTGCTTAGCGCCAAGCCGGGCTTGACTCATCTCCAGTTGAAGCAGGCTCTGCTGAATACGGTTGATCCTGTTTCTTCTTTGGCCGCCAAGACCGTTTCCGGCGGGCGACTGAATGTTAAAAAGATGATTGCTCTTCAGGATACCGATGGCGATGGCATGCCGGATGGTTGGGAAGTCATAGACTCATTCGGTCGCCTGCGCCCGGTCGCGCTGGATCCCAGCGACGCCTCCGATGCCGATGACGACAACGACGGCGACGGCCTGTCGAAC
>JADYZA010000194.1 GCA_020853375.1 Verrucomicrobiota bacterium
ATATCTTCGCCTGACGGCGATCTAGCTTATCGAGAAAAGCCGGCCAGTTATTATAGCTGGCTTTCAGCACAATGCCGATTTTGTCGATCATACCAACCATAAGTTCAACGGACTGACGCGTGTCGGGTGCCGCGTCGCCAAGCTCAAGGGTCAGCTCAAGGCGGCGCCCAGTTGCCGGATCGATGCCGTTCGGATACCCAGCTTCGGCCAAAAGACGTTTTGCTTTTTCAAGGTTGAATGAATAGTCGGTCGGCTTGGATTTGAATCCGGCCAGTGGATCGGGAAGCGGGCCATACACCGGGGTAACGCGTCCGTTATAGTACTGAACTAACAGCTCCGGGTTGAATGCGCAACTAAGCGCCTGCCGCAGTTTTTTATTTTTACCAACGACAGGATCGTCCAGATTGAAGCCGATATAAGAAAGATAGAGCGTTGGACTGGAAAGCAATGAGCCACCCTGCTCTTTCATATCGGCAGCCAGATCTCGGCTGGGCGTAATGACAGCACTCCAATTGTCGCGAGAGATGGTTCCGTAGCTGAACTGTCCCGACAAAAACATCATCCATGCGGTTGTCGGATCATCCGCCACATACTGAACAATGCGGTCAATAAAAGGAATTTGCTTGCCCGCATCATCAAGCAGTCCAGCCGCACGAGCCTCTTCGGTTCCAGTGGTTGGATAAAGTTCGATGCGTCCGGTTTCGGCCCACTTGGGGTTACGAATAAATTCGACACGATAGTTACTCTTCGATGATTCGAGAATATACGGACCGGTGCCGACCGGATGATTAATGAAATTGTTGCCGTAAAATTCAACCGCCTCACGAGGAACCGCAAAGGCGTAATTCATAGCCAGAATCCATAGCAGTTGCGGATAGGCCTCTTTGAGCTGAATCTGAAAGGTGTAGCGGTCCGGCGCGCGTAACCCTTCAACTGGCGCACTGTAATCTGTCGGCGAATCGCCCGACGATGCGGCGCGAAATTCATCGAGCCCGGCGACACGACCGTTGAACGCCCAAAATCCGGAAGAGGCGTTTTTCAGATCGGCGACACGCTTGATGGAGTAAACAAAATCCTCCGCCGTCAGTTCACGACCCTTCCCGTCTGGAAAGCAAGGATCGTCCTGAAAGAAAATACCCTGACGGATGCGAAAGGTGTAAGTGAGGCCATCTGCAGAAATATCCGGCATGGCCGCCGCAAGCATCGGTTGAAGATGGTAAGGACGATCCAGATAGGAATATTCGAGAAGACCTTCGTAGATTCGCCCGACCACCATCGAAGAGGCAACATCACCCGCTTTAGCTGGATCGAATCCCTTGATACGTGACGTCTGACCGTAAAGGACCTGCTCGCCTTTGAACCGTAATGTGTCGAGATCACTCCGCCCGCAAGCGGACAAAAGGAGAAAAAGCAAAACGGCGGAGCCGTGGAGGAAACCTGTCCTTCCGCTGGTCCGCCGTTCCATGAGTTCTCGCCTCTCTGCTTACTTGGCAGGAACCGCCGGCATTTCAACCGGAACCTGAGATGCGGCCGGCTGCGCCACGGGAGCCGGTTGAGCAAGCACGGCATTGTCCATAAGTGATTTGTTGGCACTACCGGTGAAAAGCATACCAAGAATCAATGTGTTCACCAAAAAAACGATCCCAATGCCAACCGTAGCTTTGGTAAGTACGTTACCGGCGCGTGCGCCGAACAGAGAATCGTTTCCGCCCGCACCGAAGGCGAGACCAAGACCGCCGTCTTTGGATTTTTGCAACAGGATCAGACCGATCAGCGCCAAACTGCATGCGGCCTCAAGAATGATAAGCAATGTACGAATAACAGCCATTTTTTAACCTCCGGAAATTCAGGGACGAACATTAGGCTTTAGGAGCGGAATTGCGAGTACAATTTCCGCTCCAAGCCCTACTTAGATCCCCGCTTTAACGATATCAACAAAGGACCGAGCTTCGAGTGCCGCGCCACCGATCAGCCCGCCGTCGATATCCGGTTGAGAAAGCAGCTCCTTGGCGTTGGAGGCTTTCATGCTTCCGCCGTATTGAATTCGCAATCCTTTGGCCGCTTTTTCGCCAACCATGTCACGGATGATGCTGCGGATAAAGGCGTGTACTTCCTGAGCCTGTTCGCTGGTTGCTGTTTTACCGGTACCAATCGCCCAGACCGGTTCATAGGCCACAACGACGTTTTCAAACTGCTCGGCGGTGATACCGGCCAGACTGCCACGAATCTGTTCTTCGACCACCTTTTCGGTGTTACCGGATTCGCGGTCAGCGAGTTTTTCACCAACGCAAACGATCGGGCGAAGATTTTTTTCGAGCGCCTTTTTGACCTTTTTGTTCACCCAGAAATCGGTTTCTTTATAGTATTCGCGGCGTTCGCTGTGGCCGAGAATGACGTACTTGACCGATAGATCGCGAAGCATGGCATGGGAAATTTCTCCGGTATAAGCACCATCGTCTTCCGAACTCATATTCTGACAACCCAACTTAATCTGAGTTCCAGCCAGAACATCGCCAACAGACTTGAGTGCGGTGAACGGCGGACAAACCACGACTTCGACATCCATACAGCTAGCAAGTTCAGCTTTAAGGCCGTCAACAAGAGCCAGCGCCTCGGCGACCGTTTTGTTCATCTTCCAGTTGCCAGCAATAATCTTCTTTCTCATGAGAATCTCCTGATTTTGGTTAAAATGAGCGGGGAATCTACCGAACCCGCTCCCGATAGGCAACGCCCAAAAATAAATTCGAGGCGGCGGATATTAAGAACTGCACCGGACTTTCCAAAGGTTGGAATCAGCGGTGGCAAACTTCCATCACATTACGAATGCCAGCCAGCAATTCATTCCCCTGAAACGGCTTTCTGACAAAATCAGTGTTCGGTTGCTGACCAAAGCGTTCCATCACCTGCTCGCGAGGATACCCGCTCATAAAGAGCACCGGAACTTTGGGGTTGATGTGACGAATGCGCATCACAGCCTCGATTCCGTTGAGTCGCGGCATATTCAGATCCATCAGAAGCAGTGTGATGTCACCGGCGTTTTCGGTATAGAGATCTACAGTTTCAAATCCGTCAGCGGCTGTGATAACACGGAATCCGAATCGTTTCAGCAACGCGGCCGTGACATCGCGAATGGACTCTTCATCGTCAGCAACCAAAGCCGTACCGTAGCCACGCCACTCGCTCTCGACGTCCAGAGCATCTTCAGCACGAACCTCATCGTACTGAGCTTCCACCGGAAAATAGATGCGGAATACCGTGCCGTTCCCCGCTTCGCTTTTCACCTCAACTGCCCCGTTATGCCGCTGAACTACGTTAAGCAAAGAGGCCAGCCCCAACCCGCGCCCAGTTATCTTCGTGGTGAACAACGGATCGAAAATTCTCTTCATCGTTTCCGGACTCATTCCGTCGCCGGTGTCGGAAACTTCAAGCCGTACATAATGCCCGGCCGGAAGACCGCCCGGAGGAACCGTATTCTCCAGCTCGCCGGCTCTGAGGTGGACCTCGTGAATGCTGATGGCAATGACACCGGGCCGGTCGCCAATGGCTTCCGAGGCGTTGGTGATGAGGTTCATCGCCACCTGACGAATTTGAGAAATGTCACCGCGAAT
>JADYZA010000195.1 GCA_020853375.1 Verrucomicrobiota bacterium
CACGCCGATATCGCCACAACGCAGATTTACACCCATGTCGATCCCGACCGCCTGAAAGGTGTCCACCGGCAGTTCCACCCGAGATCGTAACCACACCCTGAGTTGGAGCGTTTCCAATGGTTGGGAATGAATTGGCCAGATACAATTTCCAAAAGCTTTCTTTTCCGGTAGGAACTCCTACTATTGAGCTCCGTAAACAGTTTTGATATAGTCCGAAAATGATCAGCAAAAAGAACAGAATTGCAGGCGAGTTTGCTCTCTCGGAACAAGCCGTTGTATTTCATGGAGACTGCCTAGATCTACTTGAAGATATTCCGGACAAATCGCTGCAACTCATTGTTACCTCGCCACCATATAATATCGGTAAAGAATACGAGAAGCGGACGCATCTTGACGTGTACTTACGCCAGCAGGCAGAAGTCATAGCAGAATGTGCCCGAGTTCTTTCGCCCAAGGGTAGCATATGCTGGCAGGTCGGAAACTATGTAGACAATGGAGCGATTATTCCGCTAGATACCGTTCTGTACCCGATATTCGCTGGGCTTGGTCTTCGGATGCGCAACCGGATAATCTGGCATTTTGAGCATGGACTTCATTGTGCCCGCCGATTTTCTGGGAGATACGAGACGATCATCTGGTTTACAAAGTCGGATGACTATATCTTCAACTTGGATGCAGTGCGTGTGCCACAAAAATATCCAGGCAAGAAATACTTCAAAGGGCCAAAGACAGGCCAGTATTCCTGCAATCCACTTGGTAAAAACCCAGGTGATCTTTGGGTGATTCCGAATGTAAAAAGTAATCATGTCGAAAAAACAGGGCATCCTTGCCAGTTTCCTGTTGAGTTGATTGAGCGTCTTGTTCTTTCTATGACTGAGCCTGGCGATTGGGTTCTGGACCCTTTTCTTGGAACTGGAACTTCTATTATTGCCGCAGTTCGTCACGAGCGACGTGGTGCTGGTGCGGAAATACAGTCGAAATATGTGGCACTCTCTAGGCAAAGAATTGAACAAGAAATGGCTGGAACTTTACAAACACGTCCAATGACTCGGCCAGTTTATGACCCAATCGAAGCGGGCAACAGCTTGACCATTGCGCCATGGACAAAGAGCGATTCTAAGGCGCAGATGGTTTTGCTTGAAAAGGCTGAAAGAAAGCAGAGGTATTCCGTCAAATGAAAATTGCAGAAACATACTCACACCTGAATGGCCTAGAGTTTCTTATCGTTCATAAACCGGCTCTATGGAAAGAGCTGCAAGCGGTGATAGCAACTATTGACGCAACCAAGTGCAAGACCAAGGTGTCAAAAGAGAAAACCATGAAGGGCGAGTTGCTCTACAGCCCAATTGATATGAATGCGGAGTTTAAAAAACGTCTGAGATTGAAAAAGTGGGACGAAAGCCGCGTTAGTTATTGTGTTACGAGAAATGAGAAATTGATTCGCAAGACACTTACAATGTCCGCTTTGGAGCAGAAGAAAGAAATTGAAGCGGCGGGAGAAAACCCCATTTTTAGTTATAATCAAACCGACTTTGTAAAAGACCGTGTGGCGGTAGAAGTTCAGTTCGGTAAATACTCATTTGTAGCGTATGACCTCTTTGTTAAGCATCTTGCCTTTTATGTGCGTGATGAGATTGATGTAGGCATTGAAATCCTTCCCATGAAGTCACTTCAGAGCCAAATGAGTTCTGGTGTGGCCTACTACGAAGGCGAGTTCTACAACGTAGTCAGGCAAGGTCGGGGCGTCCCCTCAGTCCCGCTTGTAATCATAGGCATCGAAGCCTAAAGACAGCGAAAAAGCAGGGGCATATTTGTATTGCCCCATTTTTGCGGAACAAATTATCCGATGGATTTTTTGACCACCACCGTGAGTTGTTCGGCGAGGCGGTTGGTCATTTCGTCGGTCGGGCCTTCGACCATTACGCGGCACATGGCTTGAGTGCCTGAATAGCGGATGAGTACGCGGCCTTTGTCGCCGAGTTCAGCCTCAGCTTTTTTGACCGCTTTTTGAATTTCCGCAATTTCTTCGAGCGGCGGCTTCTGGGATACATCAAAGTTGATGAGTTTTTGCGGGAAGACGGTCATGACTTTTGCCAGTTCGGAGAGCGGTTTGCCGGTTTCGCGCATGATGCTGAGCAGTTGCAGTGCGGCGATGATGCCATCGCCAGTGGAATGATGGTTGTGGAAGATCACATGGCCGGAGGCTTCTCCGCCGAGAACTGCATCGTCTTTGATCATCCGTTCGAGCACGTAACGGTCGCCGACCGGCGTGATGGCGACATCAATACCCATTTCTTTCATGGCGGCAAGGAAGCCGAAGTTGCTCATGACAGTGGCGACGACTTTATTGTTTTTGAGCAGTCCGCGCTCCCGGTACTGGCGCGCGCAGATGGCGATAATTTGATCGCCGGAAAGTTCCTCGCCGGTTTCATCAATCACGATCAGGCGGTCGGCATCGCCGTCGAAGGCCAGCCCGACGTTGGCTTGGGTCGCCAGCACGTTGGCTTTGAGATCATCGGTGTGCTGCGAGCCGCAGTTGTCGTTGATATTTACGCCGTTGGGGGAGACGTGAATGGAGGAAACCGCCGCGCCGAGTTCGGAGAAAATAATGGGAGCCACTTTGTAGGCCGCGCCGTTGGCGCAGTCGAGGGCGATCTTCATGCCGTCGAGTGTCATTCCTTCGGGGAAAGTTTTTTTACAGAAGACAATGTAGCGGCCGATTGCGTCGTCGATGCGCTTGGCTTTGCCGATATCGCCTTCGGTTGAGCGAATGTCGCGCAATTTATGGCTGTGAATCAGTTTTTCCATTTCTTCCTCTTCGGCGTCGGGCAGTTTATAGCCGGTGCGGGAGAAAATCTTGATGCCGTTGTCGTAATAGGGATTGTGCGAGGCGGAGATGACAATGCCCGCATCGGCGCGCATATCCTGCGTGATGAAGGCCACGCCCGGCGTCGGTAGCGGGCCGAGCAGGAGGACATCGACACCCACTGAGCAAACTCCGGCAGTCAGCGCGTTTTCAAGCATGTAGCCGCTTAGACGGGTGTCTTTGCCGATCACGATGCGCGGGCGGGTTCCGGTTTCTTTGTGGTATTCTTTACAGACGTACGCCAAGGCACGGCCGATTTCGAGGGCCTGTTCGGCGGTCATGTTTCCCATGTTCGCCATATCGCGAACGCCATCGGTTCCAAAAAGTTTTCCCATTTGCCTCTCCTTTAATTCCAAAGCGCTGCGGATTTGTCGACGATGGACTGTAGCCACGCTGTCGCCACGGTGCGTTTGCTTTCATCCAGATTTTTTATGGCGGCGACGTAGTCCGCCGTGTCCGCATTTATCAAATTGGCAGGAACTGCCGCGTTCACCGGCGTTTCGAGCGCGGCACGGATCGTTTTCCAATGGCTGGAAAATTTATCCGACTTTCCGGCCAGCTGTTCCAATCGTTGGATGCGCTCTTTAAGAATCAGGTCGAGATTGTCCAGCGCGCCTTCGTGGCAGGCGCGGTCGAAATCGTCGCGGATGAAAAGTGCGCGGACGTTGTCATACCACGCTTTAAGAGCGTGGATGTTGCCGATGTAGATCAGATTGTTTTTGACGATGCGGTCGATGTTCCCATAAACGCCGGGCTCAAATGGAACCGTTTTTTCCGCCGGTGCGGCGGAAATGTGCAGTCGGTTTTCTTCAAGGATGTCCTTGCGGCAGATTCCGCCTGCGGCGATGACGCACCCGTAAGCGATACGCGCCGGGCCGACCAGTCCGCCTTGTCCGCCGAGGAAAACCGGTTTTTGATTCAACAGTACGCCGCGCGGCACGTCGCCGATCAGCGAGGCGGTGGCTTTGTCCTGATTCGGCGTGTAGTTGAAATGGATGTAGGACGAGCCGACCTCGCTATGGTCTTTCCGGCTGGTGCCGCCCGCCATTAGGATGTCGCAGAAGTTGATGAGACTGCCGAGGGTGACAAAGGGAAAGAGGATGGTTTGTTTGAGGCCGACCGTGTGCGCGCCGCCCGCTTCTTCTTCCAGAATAGTTCCTTCGCGGACGTGCGCGCCGCTGCCCAGGCTGGCGCGGTCGAGGAAAACCGCGCCGGAGAAAAATCCGCCTTTAAGTTTTACACCGCGTCCCAGCTGGCAGTTTTCGATTGTAACGGGTGCTTCGGCACCAATCTCACACCCCGGCCCGATGGACGAGCCAGTGATCCGGCAACCGGGGTGGATAACGGCATCGCGGGAGATGTTGTTGCCGTCGCTCATTTCAGAAGAACTCCAATCGTCGTTCCGATCCCTGTAAAGATCAGCAGAGCGATGGAAGTTTTCATTGAGAATGCCAGCGAGAAAATTTCAATTTTGGTTCTGCCGCCGGTGAAGATGAAGAACAGGGCGCAAAGCGCCATCAGAAACAAAGCCCAAAGCAACGGTTTATTCATAAGTTACCTCCTAAAGCCGCCGCGCGGCTCGATTGTCG
>JADYZA010000196.1 GCA_020853375.1 Verrucomicrobiota bacterium
TGCATGTATATAAGCAGTTTGCCGAAGAGTACATGGCCATGCCGGTTTTGATCGGCGAGAAAACCGCTGGCGAACGGTTTCCGGGCGCGGTGAACACGCTGTGCATTGAAGCACTGATGCAGGACTGTAAAGCGCTTCAGGCGGGAACCAGTCATTTCCTCGGGCAGAATTTCGCGGCGGCGTCAGGAATTAAGTTTCAGTCACGTGAAGGGCGCGAGGAAATAGCCTGGACCACGTCTTGGGGCGTGTCCACTCGGCTGATCGGCGGGATGATCATGACGCATGCGGATGATGACGGCATGGTGATGCCGCCGAAGCTGGCACCGTCGCACGTGGTGATTCTTCCGATCATCCGTAAGGATTCTGATGAGGCGGCGATTTTAAAATACTGTAATGAAACCGCTGCGATGCTTCGTGCTCAAAGCTACGCCGGACGTCCGGTTGAAGTCATTGTGGACAGCCGCGACATCAATGCGGGCGAAAAAGGCTGGCAGTGGGTTAAAAAAGGTATTCCGCTGCGCGTTGAGATTGGCCCGCGTGATATGGAGAATGAAGCGGTTTATGTGGCGCGGCGCGACAAGGGTTCCAAGGAAAAGTACGGACAGAGTCGTGCAGAGTTTGTCGCCTCCATCGCGGACGTGCTTGCGGATATGCAGAAAAATCTATTTGATCGGGCTTGTGCGTTTAGCACTGAAAACACTCGAGAGATCGATAACTGGGATGATTTTGTTGCGTTCTTTAAAGAGGGTCGCGGCGGGTTTGCTCTGGCGCATTGGGACGGAAGCGAAGAGACCGAGAAAAAAATCAATGACGAATTATCTGTGACAATCCGATGCATCCCTTTTGATTACGAGCAAAGCGGGGCTGGAGCGTGCGTGATGAGTGGACGTCCGAGCAAAGGACGTGTTGTTTTCGCAAAAAGTTATTAATTCTCAGTAGGAGAGCGAAATGGCTAAGAGCAGATTTAACATCAAAGGGACCAAGGATTTTCTGGTTGCGGCCGTTCTTTGCGGCTTTCTCTGCATTTGGTCGATTCGCGATGCGTGGTTCCCAACCGAAAAAATACTGAAAAAGCATCCGCATGAAATACAGGTGGCATTCAAAGTCCCGGGCGTGATTAAGGCCATACATGTGAAACCCGGTGATGAAGTCACCGGGAAAATGTTGTTGGCCAGCCTGTATGATGACGGCTACCGCGCCAAAGTATCGGAAGCCGAGCAGGCGTTTGCGACTGCCAAGACGACGAAAGACCTCGCAGTTGAGAAAAAACTGGAAATATTGATGCAGGCGCGAAGTGATTTGGATTCCTGCACTTTGGAAAATACCGATGTTTCCTGGATGACAACGCATGGCGAAGAGCCGTTGCGCGGTATTGTCGGTCGCATTCTAGTCGATTCTTCGACACCAATTGAAGAAGGCGTTTCTGTGTTAACCGTCAAACCTACCGACACATTTTACATATTTAATAAAACTCTGGCTCTGTTGAGTTTTATTGGGATGATTACAGCTCTAATTTTTCATCGAATCGCATCGCGGTAAAAAACGGTTCGGAATAGAGCTTGACCGTACAGGTGGTCGCACTAAGATGACAGCCCTTTCTTAAGCTGTAACCTCTTACAGCCAAGATAATTCGAAAAGAGGACGGGGGACGATATGACAAAGAGAGATTTAGTGGTTCGCATTGCTGATGAGACCGGCCTGATCCAGCAGGATGTTGCCGCCATTCTTCAGAAGTCGCTGGACTATATCGTCGAGTCTTTGCAAAAAGGCGAAACCGTCGAGTTTAGAAATTTCGGTGTATTTGAAATCAACGTCCGCAAAGCCCGCATCGGTCGCAATCCAAATAAGCCGGAAGATGTTGTGACGATCCCTGAGCGCCGCGTCGTGAAGTTCAAGCCCGGCAAGGTCATGAAACAGCAGATTACCGGCATCTAGATCATGGCCTCTAATTCGCACCAGCCCATCCAGGGTATGTCCGATATCGCATTTCCGGATGTCGCTCTCTGGCAGTTCATTGAACAGCGCGCCCGCGAAATTTTTGCGCGGTACCGTTTTTCCGAAGTTCGGACGCCTGTTCTCGAGAAACTCGAGTTGTTCACCCATTCGCTTGGTGACACCACGGATGTCGTGACCAAGGAAATGTACACCTTGGAAGACCGAGGTGGACGCAAATTTGCATTACGTCCGGAAGGCACTGCAGGTGCCATTCGCTACGTTGCCTCAGGCGGCGAAGAAACCGCAAACGCTCGTATTTTTTATATCGGCCCCATGTTCCGTTGTGAACGGCCGCAGGCGGGTCGCAAACGCCAGTTTCATCAGATCGGTCTGGAAGCGGTCGGCGCACCCAATCCGCTGGCTGATGCCGAAGTCATAGCCTTGCAGGTTCATTTGCTTGCCGCTTGGGGACTTTCCGGTGCAAAAATTCGTCTCAATACGATTGGGTTGCCGGAGGATCGTGCAGCTGTGGTGAAAGGTTTGCGCGAGGCAATCCGTCCACGACTGCATGAGCTTCCGGAAGAAGCGCAACAGCGCTTCGAAACCAATGTTCTTCGTCTGCTTGATTCCAAAGACGAAGCGGTGAAAAAAGTTATCGCTGGCGTTCCTCCAGTGATTAGCTTCATGAGTGCCGAATCGCGAGCCTATCTCGAAACAGTGATTGCCACGCTTCGCAGACTGGAAATTGATGTGGAGGTCGATCCCTCTCTGGTTCGCGGTCTTGATTATTATGTTCACACCGTTTGGGAAGTCGTTCACAGCGGCCTCGGCGCGCAGAACGCGCTGGCTGGCGGCGGACGTTATCGTATCAACATCGGCGGCCGCGAAATTGACGGTGTCGGATTCGCGATGGGCGTGGAACGGGTGATTGCTTCGCTTGAAGCAACCGGTATCACCGCCACACAATTTGCTCCGCCTCCGCCGGTTTTCATCGTTTCGCTTGGTGAGGCGGCATTGAATGAAAATCTGCTTTTGCTCCAGACTCTTCGTCAACGCGGCATCGCCTGCGAAATGGAACTGGCGGAGCGCAAAGTTCAGGCGCAGATGCGGCGCGCCAATAAATGCGGCGCGCAGCACGTTATCATTCGCGGTGACAGCGAACTCGAAAAAGGAATTTTTGTACTCAAAAACATGGCCGATGGCACACAGCGAGAAGTTGAACTGCCGGAGCTGATGGAACTTTTAACTCATTAACAGGATCAAGACCTATGCATAAATTTCGTACACACACCTGCGGACAGCTCCGCAAAGAACACGTTGGACAAACCGTTCGCCTTTCCGGCTGGGTTAACACCATCCGCGACCACGGCGGAGTTCTGTTTATTGACCTACGCGATCACTACGGCATCACTCAGATTGTGATCAGCCCAGACAAAGCGTTCTATAAAAACATTGAACACTGGCGTGTTGAAACTGTGATTTGTTTCACCGGGAACGTGGTCGCCCGCGATGCATCCGCCGTGAATCCAAAGCTGATCACCGGAGAAGTCGAACTGGTTGCTGAAACAATGGAAGTTCTCGGCGAAGCCGAAGTGATTCCTTTCCAGGTCAACAAAGAAGAGGAGTGCTCGGAAGCTCTGCGTCTCAAATACCGCTTTCTCGATCTGCGCCGCAAGAGTTTGCACGACAACATTGTTCTGCGCTCAAAAGTGATTTCGCGCATCCGCCATCTGATGACGGAACAGGGCTTCCTTGAATACCAGACTCCGATTCTGACCAGCTCGTCGCCGGAAGGCGCGCGCGACTATCTCGTTCCGAGTCGCGTGCATCCCGGCAAGTTCTATGCGTTGCCGCAGGCTCCTCAGCAGTTTAAACAGTTGCTGATGGTTTCAGGTTTCGACCGTTATTTCCAGATCGCGCCATGTTTCCGCGATGAAGATGCCCGCGCCGACCGTTCACCCGGCGAGTTCTACCAGCTGGATATGGAGCTGAGTTTCGCCACGCAGGACGATGTGTTCGCAGTGAATGAAAAACTTCTCTCAACCATTTTCAAAGAGTTCAGCACGAAGAAAGTGGATGGCATTCCGTTCACCCGTATTCCGTACCGCGAAGCGATGGATAAATACGGTTCCGATAAACCGGACCTGCGTAATCCGTTGATTATGCAGGATGCCAGCGGCGTCTTCCGCACGTGTGGCTTCAAGGCCTTTGCAGGCGTGGTGGAGAAGGGCGGCGTGGTAAAAACGATCGCCGTCAAAGGTTGCGCCGGACAGCCGCGCAAGTTTTTCGACGATATGGTCGCTTTCGCCCAATCGGTGGGCGCCAAAGGTCTCGGTTATATCAGTTGGGCGGACGGCGAAGCCAAAGGCCCGATTGCGAAATTTCTCAGCGCAGATGAGTTAAGCCAGCTTAAGTCGCTCGGCGGCGTGAACGACGGCGACACGATGTTCTTTGTCGCCGATACGGCTAAGGGCGCGCAGAGCATCGGCGGCGCGGTTCGCACTGAACTTGGCGTTCGGCTCGGCTTGCTTGAAAAAGATGTTTTCCGCTTCTGCTGGATTGTCGACTTTCCAATGTTTGAACTCGATGACGAAGGCAAGGTGGCGTTCAGCCATAATCCGTTCTCCATGCCGCAAGGCGGCATGGACGCGCTGATGAACAAAGACCCGCTGGATATTTTGGCTTTCCAATACGACATCGTCTGTAACGGCATTGAACTTTCTTCCGGCGCGGTTCGCAACCACAGCCCGGAAACTATGATCAAGGCGTTTGATATCGCTGGGTACGGCAAGGAAGTGGTCGAATCGAAATTCCCCGCACTTTATCGTGCGTTCAAATATGGCGCGCCGCCGCATGCAGGGATCGCTCCCGGTGTAGACCGTATGGTCATGCTGCTGGCCGACGAGCCGAACATTCGCGAAGTGATTGCTTTCCCGATGAATCAGAAAGCTGAAGACCTGCTGATGGGTGCGCCGGGTACCGTTGAGTTGAAACAGCTCCGCGAACTCCACATTAATCTCAAATTGCCCAAAAAAGCCGAAGAAACTACCGCATAATTTCTTCCTGCCGATTGCGCAACGGTGTGATAAATACAGAAGACTTCGGGACAGAATGAGTGGTATCTTGGGATTTTCGTATGATCAGTTGCACCTGCAGGAGATTTACGAATGAATCGCGTGCAACCCTGCTTTTCTTGGTTTTTCTGGTCATTCCCTTCATTTCACACACAATCGGTTTTTTACTGCCTGAGAAGTACACATCGTGGCAGATAACAGAATGGTTGATCAATTATTCGGGCGGTTTTGTCCGGCGAGGGTTGCCGGGGGCTTTATTGTACCAGGTTTCATTGTACGCGCATATTCCTCCGAATCAGCTGATTGTTCTCATCAGTATGGTCAGCTACCTCATTCTGGCGCTTGTTTTTTGCAGAATTCTGAAAAATCTGTTGCCGGCCTGGATATTGTTTTCACCGTTTCTTCTAGGTATGCCGGTGTGGTCCAATTTTACCGTTAGAAAAGACACCTTCATTTTACTCCTGTTTGCCGGTTGCATTGCGGTCGTGAGAAAGGTGAGGGGATTCATTCCGATGGTAGTTATCCTGAATGCCGTGGCCGTTATCGGTGTATTGTGCCATGAGATGTTCATGTTTATAAGCCTCCCGTTTCTTTGGGTTTTGATCTCAACCCGGATGGCAAAGACGAAATCTGCAGCCCATCGGCATCTCATTCCGGCAGCCGTACTGAGTCCATTGATTTTGGCCGGTGTGTGGGCTTTGCTTCATCATGGAGACGCCAGCATAGCGGATAAAATAACCTCTTCCTGGAATATTATTTTCGGCTGCATTCCCGGGATCACCTTCCGATATGCAGGTCCCGAGGCAGCGATTGACGGGATCCGCTGGACGACTGATTTCGCCATGTCGCTGGCGCTTGGTGACCTGCGTAAATCCATCTTTCCAGTGATGGCGGGTACCGGACTGATATGGTTTGTAATTTGCGGCAATCTGCATTGGGCGAATGGTTTATCCAAAAATACTGACGGTGAGGCATCGCAAAAAAGAATACAGGGGATGTTCACTGTAATAGCAATTATTCAACTGGTTTCCGTTCTGCCGCTGTTTTTTGCAGGGAAAGATTTTGGCCGCTGGATGTTTCTCTGGATCAGTTCAACACTGCTTATTCTGCCTTGCTGTATCAACGAACCGATTGATCTTCTGGAGCGGGTGAGCCTGTCGGTCGCAAGAATTATCCCCCAGTTTGTGAACAGTTCTAAGCTGAATCCGTTACTGTTTCTTTTCGCGGGATTCCCGTGTGCAAACTGGTGTCTGTCGGAATACTTTCAGTCAATGCCTGTCGGATGCAACATGCATCTGATCAACGAGATATTCCGAATGTTCTTATCGTGTTTCCACAGTGTGATATGAAAATTACCGTTTGGTAATTTTCGCCGATTCCTGCCGATTGCGCAGGATGGTTTTAGAAGTGGCGCAGAGGTGCGGGTCGCGGTATGGAATGCTTCGGTTCGCATCCAAAGTTTCGGTGATTGGAAAGTTCAGATTGCCTGGCTGTTTTGATGCGATTGTTCCATTCCCCATCTGATGTCCCGGATGCGTTTCACCAATCATAAAACCCGCCTCCAGCATTGCGCCGCGCACGGGCAGAGCAGATGAGTAGGTCAGCAGAACCCCGTCCGATTTCATCACCCGATAAAGCTGCTGGAAAAACTCCACCGTCCAGAGTTCCGGACAGTGTTGGCTCGAAAACGGATCGTGGAAGAGGATGTCGAATGACTCGGTTTCCAAACTTTGGATAAGCCAGCGGGCATCGCCCCAGTGAATTGCCAATTGATGATTGCCGATTACCGATTGATTCGATTTGAGAATTTTTTTAAGGAACAGCTTCCAGTCAATCGGATCGGTTTCCAAAGTTTGGAAATATTCTGCGGCGGCGCGCACAATCCGTTTGTCCATTTCCAGCGCGGTGATATCGAGTCGTTGCGGGGCATTTTCCGCCGCACAAAAAGCCGCCAGCGAGTTGTTGCCGAGTCCGAAGCAGACGTCTAAAAGTTTAATCGGTGAAGTTTGGAGTTTTCGGTTCAGACTAGACGGTTCGACAAATTTCTTTTCGGCCTCCAGTCGCGCACCGGTCTTGGTGTGATAGTGCTCTTTCCAGTCCTCGCTGAAAAACGTGATTGAGCCGTCATCGGTTTTTACAGGCTCGGGAGTTTTTGTATCCGTTTTTTCCAAAGGTTGGGAAAGATCACCTTGCCGGATTTCCCGCATTTCCATCTGTTGAATCACATAATCGAGAAACTGTCCCTTTTCGAGGTGCCAGTGCGGAGCGATCAGCTGATCGTCCGGTGTGTCGGTCGAAATTCTCATGACTGGAATGCTCGCTGGAATGCGGCGCAGGAAATCCATCAGCGCTTCAGCATATTGCCAATGGTTCAGCACCGGAGGCGGATTTTCCGCCAGCCGAGTTCCTTTACCGATATGTAGGTTATGAATTTTGATTCCAGAGATTGGAAGTTTGGCCAGTTCTCCGGCCGTGTGGTTCCAATCCTTGGATGTTTCGCCCGGCAGTCCGAGAATAATATGCGGTGCCACGCAGATGCCGCGTTCCGCCAGTAACAGGATTGCATTTTTACTGCACGCCCAGTCGTGGCCGCGATGAATTCGTTTCAGCGTTTCATCGTTGGATGTTTGTACGCCGAGTTCCACCCAGACCTCAACGCGGTGTTTGAGCGTTTCCAGAAAATTGAGCGCGTCGGGCGGCAAGCAGTCAGGGCGTGTTCCGATGCTGATCGCGTCAAAATGATAATTTTCCAAACATTGGATTATCAGCGCCTGTTGAGCCGGATGGGTCAGGTCGGTGGTGAATGCCTGAATATAAAGCATCAGCTTTTGCGCTTTATAGCGGCGTTTGGAAAATTTGATTGCCGCTTCAATCTGTTCCGTCGGGCTTTCCTGCCGCTGTGTCTGTTGGGCGCGCGAACCGTTTTCCGAACAGAAGGCGCAACGTCCATGCGGACACGTTGAGGAGATTTCAACCGGAACGCGGAATAACGCGTCGCCGTAACGGTCAATCATCCACTGTTTGTACTGAACAAAAGGAGTCATCCTTTTACTTTCCGGCTTTAATTTCCGGAACGATGGCGGCGATCTGATCGAGCTTCACGCATCCCGGATTCAGATTCATCGCATTGGACGTTCCGCAGGCGAGGCCGAACACAAAGGCTTCGGTTAGCGAGTGACCTTTCGCCAGCGCACAGGAAATTCCGGCGCTGACGGAGTCGCCGCTTCCGATCGGATTCACAGCGCTGATCACCGGCACAGTGAAGCGATTGGCGGTTCCGGGCGCGAAAAGCATCGCTTGGTCTTTTCCCTGAGTGATGCCGATAGCACCCGCGCCGAGCGACATCAATTCTTCCGCCAGTTCTCCAACCGGCGACTTGCTTTTGAATGTGTTGCGCAGTTCTTCCGCATTGATTTTCACCACGGCGGGGCGGTGCTCCAGCGCGGCGAGTAACGGAGGGCCGTAGCTGTCGATCAAAACTTTTTTACCGTCGGTTAGCGAAAGCAGTTCGGCGTAAATATCCTGCGGAGCGTGCGGTGGAAGATTGCCGGAAAAAATAATGCGGTCGAACCCGCCTTGGAGTCCGGCAAAGGTTTTGACGAACGCTTTCCATTCGGCGGCAGTGAGCGCCTCGGTGTTTTCAACGAGCTCGGTGCAGCCGTCATGGTTGCCGGAAAGGAGAGTTTGGCAAATCCGGGTTTCGGCTTTCGTTTCAACCCAGCGACAGGGAATTTGTTCCTGTTCGAGCAGATCGCGGACGGTTTTGCCATTGCCGCCGCCGGCGAAGCTCAGCACGAGCGGATCGGCGCCGAGAGTTTTTAAAACGCGGGCGGTATTGGTTGCCTTGCCACTGGCGGCGATGGAAACATTTCGGGCGCGATTCACCTCATACGGACGGAATGCGTCATATTGAATCGTGCGTTGAAGCGCCGGAAAAAAACCGCAACAGAGTATTTTCATGGGGAAAATCTAACCGTGATCGAATGTGAATGCACGACAATGGAGTTCGATTTTTTGTTAAAGCGCCCAGCTCAGCAACAGCGGAATCGTGATAACAGCGCCCAGATGTGTGGTGAGCAGGGTGGCGGCAATGAACTCGGAGTCTCCGCTGAACCGTTCACTGAAGATCAGGCTGGATACCGCCGCCGGCATCACCGCAACGATCGTCAGTATGCCGCGCGCGGTTTCTCCCATTGGAATCAGACGTAGAATTAAAATAAACACGACGGGACCCACCACCAAGCGGAGCGCCGAGACAATCCACACATGCCGATCCGTGACCGCTTTGCTGCTGAGCGTGGCGATCCGGCTTCCGGCAACGATCATAGAGATTGCCACGGTCGCCTTGCCGATGGTTTCGGCTCCAAAGTATGTAAGCTCAAGAAGGCGTTGCAAGAGGGCGCTTTGTGGCAAATTCCACGGCGGCAGATCTCGAATACAAATCCAGATGATGGAAACAATCAGCGTAATCAGTGGCGGGCCGAACATAATACGCAGGCCGTCCGAAAA
>JADYZA010000230.1 GCA_020853375.1 Verrucomicrobiota bacterium
CGTCGTATGATTCATAATGAACCTGGGGATTCTGTCGGCGAGCCTTGTCAATACTCACCGATGAAACGTCAACGCCTGTCAAATTTCCCAATTCAGGAAAAAGAAATCCGTCTGTTTTCCCAACTCCGCAACCGACATCAAGCACCCGCAGTTTTTTCGTGTCGCCAAATTGTCTTTGAAGTACGTCCAGGATGCGATGGGCCTTCGCCGACGTATAATAATCGTGATTCTGCCCCATGAACCCGATGGATTTTTTCATCACATCATCATAGCTTTCGCCGTATGAATCGAACACGGGCTTCATGCATTCACCCCGCTGTTACGGACAATATACAGTGGTCTCTTTTTTGATTCGTCGAAAATGCGGCTGATACATTGTCCAAGCAGTCCCAGCGCGATCAGCTGAACACCGCCGAGAAAAAGAACCAGCACACTCAGCGACGCCCAGCCGCTGACCAGCTCCCCGTTGCCGGAAAGCTTCATCCAAATAATACGGAACGCCAACAGAGCCGAAACCAGCGCGACAAGCAACCCGAGATTCATCATCCACTGCAATGGTTTCCCCGAAAAAGAGGTGATGCCGTCCCACGCCAGTTTGAGCGATTTCCAGACGGGATATTTGGTTTCGCCAGCGTGCCGCGCGGCGCGGTCATATTCTACAGCACACTGCCGGAAACCGACCCAGCAGGTGAGCCCGCGCATAAAGCGGTGCAGTTCACGCACTTCTTTCAGCGCATCGATCACCTTACGGTCCACCAGCCGGAAGTCGCCCGCATCCATGGGGACGTTGACTTTGGCCATCTGATGAAAAATCCGATAAAATGAGGAGGCCAGAAATTTCTTGAGCCAGGTTTCGCCCTCGCGGCTTCTGCGGACGGCATAGACCACTTCAAACCCTTCGCGCCACTTGGCGATCAGATCGGCGATGACTTCCGGCGGGTCCTGCAGGTCGGCGTCAATGATCACGACGGCATCGGCTTCGGCGTAATCCATTCCGGCGGTGATGGCGATCTGGTGGCCGAAATTTCTGGAGAGCTGCAGAATTCTGACTCGCGGATCATTCAGCTGAGTTTTTTCCAACCATTGGAAACTTCCGTCGGTCGAACCGTCGTCGACAAATAAAAATTCCGCCGTTTCGCTCCGACCGCTGAAAACCGCACTCAACCGACGGTACAGCTCCGGTAGATTTTCTTCCTCATTGAGAAAAGGAACTACAATGGAAATTTTCGCCTGAGTATTCATATTCTCTTTCTACCTTATGGGCTACTCGATCTCGAACACTTTCCGGTAAACGACATGGCCTTTTTTACTACCCCATGCGGCGGAAGGCCGCAATCCGAACGCTTGAGAAAGTGTGTTCACAAATGGATCGGGCTGAACCCAGATGTATGGCTCTTCCGGCGGCCCTTTTGTTTTCCCGGAGTCCGGCCCAACCAGCTGCCAGGCTGAGTCGTCATATTCCAACGCTGCCCAGTCGCCGGACGGGTTGATGGCATTTTTCCAATGCTCGGAAGTTCCCAGCACAAAGCCGTCGGCGGTACGCACAGCCACTTGCGTCCACTTGGGATATTCCTGCCAGCCGGATGCGGCCGCCAGCACATGCCGACCTTTACTCAGCTCAACGACGGCAGAACCCGGCTTCTGCGGATCGCCAGAGCGCAAAAGCAATTTGCCATCCAAATAGAGCTCCGACGGCATATTGCAGTAGAGTTGAATCAGCGCCATTCCCGGAACGGTGTAGAGCTTTCGCAGAACTTCCGCCTGCTCATTGGTCGTCGAACTCAACCCGCCAACAAACTGCTCGCGGGAAATCTGTCCGGACTCGTAACGGCAGACCTGCTTGCGCAGGTCGAGCGTTTCCTTAAACGGCGGATTAAACTGCTTGGTATAGTGCTCCATATATTCCACCTCGCCCTGCAAATCCCGGAACCGCTCAAAGTTCCAAAGGTCGGTCATCAGGGTGTAAGCCTGAAGCGTATCAACTGGCGCGGCGCGTTTTTCGATACGGCTATCGGCCGCCTGCGGCTGATCCAGATAATAGAAAGCGACACTTTCGTACGCGGCATGGCTCGCCTGATCGGGTCCACGCTCAAACCGCATTTCAAAACTGTTGCCAAAAACCACCGGCTCCGTCAGGTGCAGGCGGTACTGAACGGTACGGAACGGCGCTTTCATCGGCAGTCCTTGGAGCGGTCTGGCAAAAACATTCTGATAATACCAGCCCGAGTTGAAATAGTCTTCGAGGGCGGTTCCTTGCCACGCTTTCTTTCCGTCAATCAACATCGATTCATCGGACTCCAGCGCCCAGAAACTGCGATCGGCGCTCACAACGGAAAGAATGCAGCCGACATAGCGCCCGCGTC
>JADYZA010000197.1 GCA_020853375.1 Verrucomicrobiota bacterium
CCGCCTACGCCCGTCAGTTTCTCGAACAGATGCAGAAGCCGGACGTCGACACCATCGAAGGCCTTTCGCCCGCCATTTCGATCGAACAGCGCACCGCCGGATCCAACCCGCGCTCCATCGTCGCCACCACCACCGAAATCCACGACTACCTCCGCCTGCTGTTTCCAAGTATCGGAAAAGTCCACTGCCCGTCCTGCGGCAAACCGATCCAGCGGCAAAGCGCCGAAAACATCACCGAACAGCTTTTGCAGATTCCGGAAAAAACAAAAGTCCTCCTGCTCGCGCCGCTGGTGCGCGGACGAAAAGGAAAACATGAAGAAATCTTCGCCGCCGCCAGACGGCAAGGTTTTGTCCGCGTTCGCGTCAACGGGGAACTCTGCGAACTCGACGCAATTCCCAATCTGGACAAAAACAAAAAGCACTCCATCGAAGCCGTCATCGACCGGCTGGTGATCGATCCCTCCGCCCGCAGCCGAATCAACGACTCCGTCGAGCTGGCGCTTGCCACTGGCGAAGGACTGATGATTGCAATGACCCAAATCGGCGACAAATGGAAGGATCGGTTGTACTCCGAAAAAAACGCCTGCCTCGATTGCAATATCAGCTTTGAAACGTTCACGCCGAAACACTTTTCGTTCAACAGTCCGTACGGTGCCTGCCCGACCTGCCACGGCCTCGGCAATATGCTCACATTCGACGAGGAACTGGTCATCCCCGACGAAACCCTGCCACTCGAAGAAGCCATTCATCCGTGGCGGCGCGGCGGACGACGCGCCATCATCTACCACAAAAAACTGCTCCATGCCGTCGCCGACCACTACGGCATTTCACTGGACACACCGTTTAACGAACTACCCGCCTCCTTCAAAAAAATTCTTTTCTACGGCTCCGGCGACGAACCCATCAACTATTTTCTGCGCCGCCATAAAATTCAGAAACCGTTCGAAGGACTCATTCCGAACCTCCAGCGGAGCTACACCGACTCCGAAAGCGAATCCAATCAGGAACGGTTGCGCGCCTACATGGGAAGTCAGCGCTGCACCGCCTGCAACGGCGCTCGCCTGCGGCCCGAAACGCTTGCCTGCACCGTCGGCGGAAAAAACATTTACGAAATCTGCACCCTCTCCATCGAACAAGCACAGAAATTTTTCCAATCCTTGAAACTCAACGAAGACGAGGCAAAAATCGCCCGCGATATTTTGAAAGAAATCCAGGCCCGCCTTGGATTCATGATGGATGTCGGACTCGACTACCTCACGCTCGACCGCGAAAGCGGTACGCTCTCCGGCGGCGAAGCGCAGCGCATCCGGCTTGCCACACAGATCGGCTCGCGCCTGACCGGTGTGCTTTACGTTCTCGACGAACCGAGCATCGGACTGCACCAGCGCGACAACGACCGCCTGCTCGCCACGCTCAAAGAACTACGCGATCTCGGCAATACCGTCGTCGTCGTTGAACACGATGAGCAGACGATCCGCGAAGCCGACTACGTCATCGACCTCGGCCCCGGCGCGGGCGTTCACGGCGGCGAAATTGTCTTTGCCGGAACTCCGGCGGAACTGCTGAAAGCCAAAAAATCGACTACCGCGCAATATATGCGGCGCGAAATAGAAATCGAAGTTCCGGAAAAACGGAATAAAGCCTCCGCCGGATTCATCGAAATTCGCGGCGCGACCGAAAACAATCTTAAGAATATCAACGTCAAGATTCCGCTCGGACTGCTCACCTGCGTCACCGGCGTTTCCGGCTCCGGAAAAAGCACACTGGTCGACGACGTACTGCGCCGCGCACTTTTCCGCCGCTTCTTCGGCTCCAAGGAGCGCCCCGGAAAACATAAGGAACTTCTCGGCGTTGAAAATATCGACAAGGTGATCGTCATCGACCAATCGCCAATCGGTCGCACACCGCGCAGCAATCCGGTCACCTACACCGGTGCGTTTTCAATCATCCGCGACCTGTTCACGCAACTGCCCGCTTCCAAAGTGCGCGGCTACGGGCCGGGGCGTTTCAGCTTTAACGTCAAAGGCGGACGATGCGAACACTGCCAAGGCGACGGGTTACTAAAAATCGAAATGCACTTTCTGCCCGACGTGTACGTCACCTGCCCGCAATGCGCAGGGAAACGCTATAACCGCGAAACGCTCGAAGTTAATTATGGCGGAAAGAACATCGCCGAAGTACTCGCCATGACCATCAACGAAGCGTGTGATTTCTTCGCCGCTATTCCAGGCATTGAACGAAAACTGCGCACACTCCGCGAAGTCGGGCTCGGCTATCTCTGCCTCGGGCAGTCCGCCACGACGCTCTCCGGCGGTGAGGCTCAGCGCATTAAACTGTCAGCGGAACTCAGTAAAAAGGCGACCGGCAAAACGCTCTACATTCTCGACGAGCCGACCACCGGCCTGCATTTCGCCGACGTCCATAAACTCATCCAAGTATTGGAAACCCTGCGCGACGGCGGCAACACCGTGCTGGTGATTGAGCATAATCTCGACGTAATCAAACGCGCCGACTGGCTGATCGACCTCGGTCCAGAAGGCGGCGAGCGCGGCGGAAAAATCGTCGTCGCCGGAACGCCTGAAAAAGTCGCCAAAACGCCCGAATCCTACACTGGGAAATATCTGGCCGAAATGTTGTAAAACCTCTTCGGAAAACAAAAAAGCCCCTCCGCGAACGGAAGGGCTTTTCAATTTCACCAGTACGACGGTTAGTCGTTGGTGCTGGAGGCTGCGGCGGCATCTTTTTCCGCCATGGCCGCACGGCGGCTGAGGCGAATTTTTCCGTCGCGGTCCACGTCGAGAACCTTGACCCACATGATGTCGCCCTCTTTGCAGATGTCTTCGACTTTGCCGACGCGGAAGTCAGCCAGTTCGGAGATGTGCACGAGGCCATCTTTACCGGGCATGATTTCGACGAAAGCGCCGAAGTCGCGGATCGTTTTAACCGTGCCTTCGTAGATCTGGCCGATTTCAGCTTCCGCCGTGATGGCGTTGACCGCTTTGACCGCCGCCTTCATGGCGTTGGCATCGGCGCTGAATACGTTGACGGTGCCGTCTTCTTCGATGTCGATCTGCACGCCGTAAGTGTCGGTGATGCCGCGGATAACTTTCCCGCCGGGGCCGATCAGCGCGCCGATCTTTTCCGGATCAATCTTGATGACGGTGATGCGCGGAGCATATTCGGACATCTCTTCACGCGGAGCAGCGATAACGCTTTCCATGTAGTCGAGAATTTTCATGCGACCAGCGCGGGCCATTTCAAAGGCGCCTTCAACAAGATCCCAGCGCAGGCCGTCGATCTTGAGGTCAACTTGGAAACCGGTGATTCCATCGCGGGTTCCGCAGACTTTGAAGTCCATGTCGCCGCAATGGTCTTCGGTGCCGAGAATGTCGAGCACGATATCCGCTTTGCCTTTGTCGTCGGTGAACAGACCGACGGAAATTCCGCCGACCGGTTTCTTAATCGGAACACCGGCATCCATCAGGGCCAGAGTGCCTACGCAAACAGAAGCCATGGAGGACGAACCGTTGGATCCCATGATTTCGGAAACAAGGCGAACGGCGTAGGGATAATTGTCCGGCATGACCGGCACCAGACTACGTTCAGCCAGATTACCGTGGCCGATTTCGCGGCGGCCGGTGTTACCCAGACGTCCGACTTCGCCAACGCTGTACGGCGGGAAGTTGTAGTGCAGCATGAAGTTCTTTTCGGTCGCACCACCGGTAACGGCATCGATCGACTGAGAATCTTTCCGCGGGCCGAGAGTGACGATCGCCAGCGACTGAGTTTCACCGCGATTGAACACGGCTGAACCGTGAACGCGCGGCAGTACACCGACTTGCGCTTTGAGTTCGCGGAGCTCATTGAAGCCGCGTCCGCCGACGCGCGTTTTGTGTTCGAGCACGTTTTTACGAACGGTTTCAATTTCGAGTTCGTCGAACAGGTGGAAATATTCGTTGTCGGCCATTTCCGGGAACACGGCGAGCAGGCTGACTTTGAGCGACTTCTTGATCGCGCTGATTTTGTCCTGACGGGCGAGTTTGTCGCTGGTCGCCAAGGCTGCAAGCAGTTCGGCTCCGGCGATTTCGCGGGCTTTCACCAGCTTGGCTTCGTCGGCCACGGCAATTTCGATTTTCTTTTCCGGCAGGCCGAGCTGCTTGCGCAGTTCAAGCTGCGCGGCAATGATCGGCTGAATCGCTTCGTGCGCCAGTTTCATGGCGGCGACGAAATCGGCTTCGCTGATTTCCTTAGCGCTACCTTCGATCATGAGCGGCAGCGCGGCGGTTCCGGCGTAGGTCAGGTCGAGATCGCTCTTGGCGAGCTGTTCGTGAGTCGGACAGACAATAAACTGTCCATTGACGCGAGCGACGCGCACGGCGGCGATCGGACCCATAAAAGGAACTTCGGAAAGCACCAGCGCGGCGCTGGAAGCGTTGACGCTGAGGAAGTCGGTGTCGATCTGTCCGTCACAGCTGAGCAACATGTTATTGATCTGTACGTCGTTGCAATACCCTTTCGGGAACAGCGGACGGAGCGGACGGTCGGTAACGCGGGCGGTCAGAATTTCTTTTTCGGACGGACGGGCTTCGCGTTTGAAAAATCCGCCGGGGAAACGGCCTGCGGCGTAGAATTTTTCGCGGTACTCAACCTGAAGCGGGAAGAAATCCACGCCTTCACGAGGGGTATTGGTGGCGGTGACGGCTGAGAAGACGACATTGTCGCCCAACTGGCAGCTCACTGCGCCGGCTGCCTGCTGTGCCAGCAGGCCGGACTCGAAACACATCGGCTTGCCGCCGACTTCGAATTGTATTTTGACTGTATCTTTCATTTCTCTTTTTCCTTCTGCATCCATGGCTTCCGGGAGCCTGGCGAGGCCGGATGCGCAGACCTCTGGAGTGGAATCACGGGCGGCCCGCAATGGGCGCTGTGTTGGAACGGGGATTTCCCCTGAAACAAAACAGCCCCGTCATGAACGGGGCCGTCCTTACGATTTTAGTGGCGCAAGCCAAGACGCTGAATCAGCGTTTTGTAGCGCGGACTATCTGTTCTCGACAGATAGGTGAGCAGTTTTTTGCGTTTGTTCACCATAGTGATCAAACCGCGACGGGTGCTGTTATCTTTTTTATGGCCCTGCAAATGCACGGTGAGTGCTTCTACATGCTTGGTCAGCAGTGCAACCTGCACTTCAACAGATCCGGTGTCCCGGTCGTTACGCTGATATTCTTTTCTGGTTTCCGCTTTTACTGCTGTATCCACTTACAGGCTCCTTCTTAACTCTCTTCGTTTTCTCTATCTCTATCGTTGAGCGCGACAATATATAGACGCCTCCAACCCTTGTAAACTGCAATATCCAATTAAAAACCGCCCCGGAATCCGGGGCGGTTCCACGATTTCCAGCGCCTAGCCGTTCAACGACTTCATCGCCTTCATGGCGGCGCGCAACTCAGCGCCAACCTCTTCGATAAAGTGGTCGCGGATTGCGGCGTTGACCTGAACGAGCAGGCGATTGTCCACGCCGTTGTCATTGAGCTTCAGCCCTTTACCGATTACGTCGGTCTCGATTCCGCCCATGAACTCTTTGAGCATCGGCACGGCGGCATGCGCAAAAAGGTAGCAACCGTATTCGGCGGTGTCAGAAATGATCCGGTTCATTTCGTACAGCTTTTTGCGGGCAATCGTATTGGCGATGAGCGGTGTTTCGTGAAGCGACTCATAATAGGCCGATTCCGGTTCGATGCCGGCTTCCACCATGGTCTCAAATGCCAGCTCAACACCGGCTTTGACCATAGCAACCATCAGGATGCCCTTGTCGAAGTATTCCTGCTCGCTGATTTTAAAATCGGCGGCGGCGGTTTGTTCAAACGCGGTCTTACCCGTTTGTTCGCGCCAGGTCAGCAGGTTGATATCATCGTTCGCCCAGTCCGCCATCATGGTTTTGGAAAACTCGCCGGAAAGAATGTCATCCATATGCTTCTCAAACAACGGACGGAGAATTCCCTTCAACTCTTCCGATAATTGGAAAGCATGAATCTTCGCCGGGTTGGAAAGACGGTCCATCATGTTGGTGATACCGCCCTGCTTGAGCGCTTCGGTGACGGTTTCCCAGCCGTACTGGATCAGCTTGGCGGCGTACCCTGGCTCCATGCGCTGCTCAACCATCTTGTTGAAGCAGAGAATTGAACCGGCCTGCAACATACCGCAGAGAATCGTCTGTTCGCCCATCAGGTCGGATTTCACTTCGGCCACGAACGAAGATTCCAGAACGCCGGCACGGTCGCCGCCCTCAGCGGAGCAAAGCGCTTTGGCGATTTCGAGGCCGTCGCCGTTCGGATCGTTTTCGCCGTGACAGGCAATCAGCGTCGGAACGCCGAACCCGCGTTTGTACTCTTCGCGAACTTCCGAGCCCGGCGATTTTGGGGCAACCATGATGACCGTCAGGTCTTTACGGATATGCGTGCCTTCTTCGACGATATTGAAACCGTGGGCGTAGCAGAAAGTTGCACCCTTCTTCATCAGCGGAACAACGGTCTTAACAACATCCGTGTGTTGCTTATCCGGAGCCAGATTCATCACAATATCCGCCGTCGGGAGCATTTCCTCATAGGTACCGACCTTGAAACCGTTCTCCGTGGCGTTTTTCCACGACTGGCGCTTATCTTTGATCGCCGCCGCGCGCAACGTGTAGGAAACGTCGAGACCGCTATCGCGCAGATTCAAGCCCTGATTCAACCCCTGAGCGCCGCAACCGACGATCACAATCTTTTTACCTTTAACGTATCCACAGCCCTTGGCGAACTCGGACGCATCCATAAAGCGGCACGTTCCCAGCTCCTGAAGCTGGCGGCGAAGCGGCAGTGTATTGAAATAATTTGCACCCATAACAAGACTCCTTCTATTGGTTTGAAAACGGCGCACTATAACCTCACTTGCGCATTGCGTAAATTGAATTGATGTAAATACTGTGTTGCGTTTACGGCAACGAAAGTATGAACTATGAAAGATGAAGTATGAAAGCGGGTCTGCGACAGCCTTCATTAAAAAGGCCAACGCCGCTTGAGTTCCATTTTCATAGTTCATCTTTCATACTTCATAGTTAATACGCGGCCAAAGAAAAGCGGGTTGGAAAAGCAATGGACATAAGAGATATGAATGTCTTTCTATCGTTAGCGGAGACGCTCCACTTCGGCAAAGCCAGCCGCGCGTGCAACCTCAGCCCGTCGGCACTCACCCGCTCCATCCAAAGACTGGAAGAAGAAGTCGGACATCCGCTCTTCGTCCGCGACAACCGGGCCGTCGCTCTGACATCCGCCGGAGTCCGCTTCCAAACCTATGCCCGGCAGGCGCGGCAGGAGTGGCAAACACTCCAGCAGGAACTACACGACTCACCCTCCGTCAGCGGACCTCTCTCGCTCTACGCCTCCATCACCGCCGTCTACAGTCTGCTTCCGAAACTTCTCGAAGCCTACCGCGCCGCCTGCCCCGACGTTCAGCTCGAACTCCGCACCGGCGCCGCCGAACAGGCCGTCGAACAAGTACTCACCGGAGAAATCGACCTCGCCGTCGCCGCCCTGCCCGACCGCCACGCCGCCCAGCTGGAATTTTTACCACTCACAAAAATCCCGCTCGTATTCATCGCGCCAAAACAAGGAATCAACTCCAAGCCGCCCCTCAAACGCGGACAGCTCGACCTAAGCCTTGCGCCGCTTGTCCTTCCGCACAGCGGACTCTCCCGCCAGCGGCTCAACCAGTGGCTCAAAAAGCAAAATGTCACGCCCGACATCACCTCAGAAGTTTCCGGCAACGAAGCGCTCATCGCCATGGTAAGCCTTGGTTGCGGCATTGGCATCGTCCCTCAACTCGTACTCGAAAAAAGTCCCTTCTGCGACGACGTCCAGATAGTGGAAAACGCTCCGCTCCTTGACCCCTACGAAGTCGGACTCTGCGCCACCAAACGCGGCCTAGCACGCCCCGCCGTCCGAGCGTTTTGGACACTGGCAGAAAACAGGTAGAGATGAATCACCTGCCTTAAATTATTTCTCGCAAAGCCGCAGGAGCTTCTTTGGTAAATTCATATTAAGACAAGGCCGCCGAGACGGCGGCGGTACGTATCGCAGGGTTGCCGCTCCCCTTGGTCGCTGCTTTCTTTCGGAAAGCCTCGCTTCGCGTCCAGCCTGCC
>JADYZA010000198.1 GCA_020853375.1 Verrucomicrobiota bacterium
AAGACAGCGTAAATAATTTTGGAGTACTGGCGGTGCTGGAAACGGTGCCGCTTTCTTTGTCGCCGGGATCGGTCATTGAATGCTGACATCGCCGGAGTCCGATAAAGTGACAATGCTGGATTCATGGATGAGTTTTTATGTCGATTGAGGAAAACCAGAATAACCCGCTGCATGGTTTAAGCGCCGAGGCGATGGTGACGGAACTCGTGGAGTTTTACGGGTGGGAGATTTTAGATGCCGCACTCGGACTGAACTGTTTTCGCATGAATCCGTCCGTTCCCAGCGCCGTGAAGTTTTTACGGAAGACGGAGTGGGCCCGACACAAGGTCGAGAATTTTTATTTGTACCGCTTCAAGCAGATGCCGAAAGCCCGCGGGGCGGAATTCGACCTGGATCCCCGCGATCGCGGCTTTGCGAACGGGATTGTTCCGAAAGCGCCGAGGCCGCTGACCGTTGAACTGATTGCCGAGATGAAAGCGGAAGCCGAAGAGAACTACCAAAACCGCCGCCCGCCTTCCCGCTACTGATCGAAATCAATGTGAAGAGATTTTACCCACAAATCTGCACGAACCGAGCCACAGGCGAGCTGGGCTCCACGAATGTGGGGACAATAAAGTGGCAATTCTCACAAATCAGAATTTTTTATTTGTGTTGATTCGAGTTATTCGTGGGCAATGTTTCTCTATCACCTTATTTGAATATATCCTGCCAATTCCCGGTGGTTGATGCTTTGGCGTATTCGGTGGAGCGGTTTTCGAAGAAGTTGGTGTGTTCGACGCCGTTGAGCATGTAGTCGAGCCACGGCAGCGGGTTTTCCGATTCGGTGTAGATGCCTTTCATGCCGATTCCGGCGAGCCGCTGGTTGGCGATGTAGCGAATGTAGGCTTTGACTTCGGCGGGGGTGAGCCCTTCGACGGAGCCGAGTTCGAAGGCGATGTCGATGAAGCCGTCTTCGAGTTCAACGGAGCGTTCGGCGGCGCAGTAGATTTCATATTTCAGTTTGTCGGTCCAGAGTTCGGGATGTTCCTGGATGAATGCTTTGAAGAGCATGGCCATTGATTCAACGTGAAGACTTTCGTCTCGTATGCTCCAGGTGACGATCTGTCCCATTCCTTTCATTTTATTGAAGCGCGGGAAGTTCATCAGGATGGCGAAGCTACTGAAGAGCTGAATGCCTTCGGTGAAGGCGCTGTAGACAGCGATGGTTTTGGCCATGTCGAAGGGTGTGTTCATGTTGAAGTTCAGCAGGTATTCGTGCTTTTCCTTCATTTCAGCGATTTTCATGAATACGGTGTATTCGTCATCGCCTAATCCAAGGGTTTCCAGCAGTAGCGAATAGGCATCCTGATGGACGGCTTCCATGGCGGCGAACGCGCTGAGCATCATGCGGATTTCCGGTATCTTGAAGGTTGGCAGGAAAAGCGTTCCGTAACCTCCCGCGACATCCACGTCGGCCTGCGTGAAGAATTTAAAGATGTTCAGCAGGAGGTTTTTATCCTTCTGCGAAATGTTTTCGTTAAAATCTTTCAGGTCGTCCGCCAGATTGATTTCATCCGGAATCCAATGCATCTGCTGTTGCATTTTATAGGCTTCAAACGCCCAGTCGTACTCAAACGGTTTGTAATAATTTCTCTCTTCTAGTAGTGGCATATAACCCTTTGGACTGCGCAGGCTTGCCTGCGCTTTGTTATTCCGAAGCTTGCTTCGTTCTTTTTCTCTTCAGTTGACGCGAAGCAAGCTTCGCGGCGTAAAGCGGCGGCAAGCCGCCGCACTCCATATTGATCTCACCCTTCACACGCGAGGCAGGTGCTTTCTTTGTCGTAGTCGAGGATGGTTGTCCGGTTCTTCTTTTCGGAAACCACATCGGCCCGTTTGATTGCCTCGCTGCGAACGTAATAGAGGCTTTTGAGTCCTTTTTTCCACGCCAGCATGTGGGTGTTGTGCAACTCCTGCTTGCTGACCTGCGCGGGGAAAAACAGATTAACGCTTTGCGACTGGCAGATGTACTGCTGACGGTCTCCGGCGAATTCGATCACCCAGCGCTGGTCGATTTCCAGCGCGGTTTTGAACACGTCGCGTTCCCAGTCGGTCAGGAAGTCGAGATGCTGGGCGCTTCCGCCCTGTGTGATGATTGATTTCCAAACCTCGGAATTATTCTGTCCGTAGCGCTCGAGCGCCTCTTCGAGATATTTATTCTTCATCAGCGCCGATCCGCTTTTTGTTTTCTGCGTGTACGCGTTGGCGCGGAACGGTTCAATGGCCGGACTGGTGTTGCCGCAAATGATCGAGCTGCTGGCGTTGGGCGCGATGGAGAGCAGGTGGGCGTTGCGCACGCCGTAGCCTTTCGCATCAGGACACTCTCCGCGCTCGGTGGCGAGCTGGCGGGTGGCCGCCAGCGCCTGTTCTTTGATGTGCTTGAATATCTGGATGTTCAACCCTTTGGCAATGGCGCTCTCAAACGGAATGCTGTGAGCCTGCAGGTACGCATGGAAGCCCATCGCGCCGAGTCCGATACTCCGCTCGCGCTGCGCGCTGAAGCGGGCGCGGTGAATGCTGTCCGGCGCGTTATCGATGAACGACTGAATGACATTATCAAGGAAACGGATCAGGTCGGGAATAAACTGCGGATGATCTTTCCACTCGTCATACGTTTCCAGATTGACCGAACTCAGACAGCAGACCGCCGTGCGTTCCTCGTTGGTCGGCAGGGTGATTTCACTGCACAGATTGGACTGATGGACTTTCAGCCCCAGCTTTTTCTGGAACTCGGGCAGGGCGTCGTTGGTGGCTTTATCAAACAGAATGTAAGGCTCGCCGGTTTCGATGCGGTTTTGAATCAGCTTCACCCAGATGGTTTTCGCCGAGACCGTTTTCTTTACCTCTTTCGTGTGCGGATCAACGAGGTTGAAGCTGTCATCAAAGCCGGGAATGCGCGTCGCCTGATCGATCAGGTTCATAAACTCTTCGGTCAGCACAACGCCGTGATGCAGATTGGTGGACTTGCGGTTTACGTCGCCGCCGGTCGGCTTGCGTACATCAAGGAATTCTTCAATTTCCGGATGATCAACCGGCAGGTAGGCCGCGTACGAACCGCGCCGGGTTACGCCCTGACTGAAGGCCAGCATTTCGGCATCGACCACTTTCAGGAAGGGAATCACGCCGGTCGATTCCGAGCCGTGCGAGGTTTTGGTTCCGCTGGCGCGCACATCGCCCCAGTAGCCGCCGACTCCGCCGCCGAAGGACGAAAGCCACGCGGTTTCCGTGTAATGTCCGGTAATGCCGCCACGGCTGTCGGGAACGTAATTCAGAAAGCAGGAGATCGGCAGACCCCGGTTGGTTCCGCCGTTGGTTAAAATCGGGGTGGCGAACATAAACCAGAGCATGCTGGCATAATCATAAATCCGCTGAGCCATTGCGTCGTCGTCGGAAAAAGCGGCGGCGGCGCGGGCAAAAGCCTCCTGCGGACTTTTTTCGCCGGGGAGCATGTAGCGGTCTTCGAGAGTTTTCCGTCCGAACTCAGTCATCAGACTGTCGCGGGAAGTTTCAATTTTTATATCCATTCGAGCCTCGTGTTGTCATCGATTTATTAAACCTACCAGAACGGTCATATTAATCGCGAGTGACCATCTGCTCGGCAAGCACAAAAACACAATATATGGTATTGAGCCGTAAAAGCTGGCACTAAATAAGGGATTAACCACGCTCTTGCCAGAGTCGGTATCGGCCTGTATTTTCAAGGCATGAAGCTATTCGACAGTCATTGCCACCTCCAGTCTCCGGAACTGTTTCCGATGATTGAAAAAGTCATGGAGCGCGACTTCCCGTCCTGAGTTCATCGAAAGGGCGAGCGCGTTTTGAGCAGGATCGGATATCGTGTTCCACCAAAACAATCGGCACGAAACAGAACCTCCCGATTCGCCTCTTGGTTTTTGTTTGCTATTGTCTTCACACGGTTCCTTTTAAAATACCTTCATGAAAAACATAGGCAAAGAGTTTGAGGATTTAGTAACGACTATTTCTAGTTGCCTGCACAAGAAGGCGACGATTACTCCTAATGATAAATTAAAAGATAAGGATACTGGTCGAGACCGGCAGATTGATATTTCGATTAGGATGTCAGATGGCCCCACTAACTTTTTGGCAATCGTGGAAGCACGTGACCGTTCTAGGAAAGTTACGGTCGAGTATCTTGAGCAAGTAAAGTC
>JADYZA010000199.1 GCA_020853375.1 Verrucomicrobiota bacterium
ATTGCTGGTATTGAACGTGACTTGAAGCGACTGATCTGCGCTCTTAGTCCAAGTCTGATCGAAGTATACCCAGTTTGTGGTGCCACCAGAAATTACCCGATACCCGAATTTATTGTCGCTAGCAGCAACTAGCTGTAGCTGAGCAGTAGTGTTTCCTGACCCGCCCAAGTTGATGTTTACTGCAGTAGACGCAGCAAATGCCATGCTGAAAACACCATTCGTTAGGCCTGTAGGCGCAGCGCCGAAGGTCATGCTCCAAGCTGGTGCACCTGTACCGCCGAGTTTCAGGGCGTGGTCGCTTCCGTTTGCAAGAAAGCCGTTAGTTGTGATGCTCGCAACGGTCACACCAGTTCCTGTTTTCGCACCGAATGTGGTGGATGTGTAAACGTTAAGATTACTGTACACTCCCGGGGTCACAGCGTCAAAGTTTACGTCAATAAGTGCCGCCTGCGATGAGATCGCAAACAAAGCACCCGCCAGCATAACCAGTAATTTCCTGATACTCATTCTGATTCTCCTTTTCTTCCGTTTCTTTCTTCGCTTACGCCGCTCACCTGAGCGACACGCTTCCTCATGGAACTGCTCAGTTGTACCCCCCCCTCCCGAAACGCAAGGCATATTTCCGGAAAGTTGCAGATCATTTGGAGGGACTCTTGCAGTTCGTATCGCAACCTTGAATGCATGACAAAATCGGGTAGAGTCCGCCGCATGAAAACTGTTCTCCTTGGCGCCGCACTCCTGTTTGCCGGAACCGTGTCCGCCGTCGATACCTGCCGGGTTTATTTTGGAACCGTAGCCAAACAGGATCAAAGCGGAATTTATATGGCTTTGCTGGATGTAAAAACGGGCTATCTTGCTCAACCCGTGCAGGTTAGCCGATCGACAGGAACAGGATTCGTCGTTCTTCATCCGGGCGGACGATACCTTTATTCCACCGGGGCGGATGTCGGATTTGACGGAGTAAAAACCGGTAGCGTGAAGGCTTTCCAGATTTTGGAACCGGAGGGAATTCTGACGGAGATCAATACCCAACCTTCCGGCGGGATTGGCGCCTGTTATGCATCGATTGACCCGTCCGGAAAAAACCTGCTGGCCGCCAACTATACCGGCGGCAGTTGCGCGGCGCTTCGGATTCAATCCGACGGCTCACTCTCACCGGCCTCCGTTCAACAGCATAGCGGTTCCAGCATCCACAAACGGCAGACTCAGGCGCGTACCCATTCGATCCGTTGCGATGCCGCCGGGCGGTTTGCTTTCGCCGCCGACCTAGGCATGGATAAAATTATGGCCTACCGCTTTGATCCAATCTCTGGAACGCTCAGCCCCAACGAACCTCCATTTATCGCCACAGAGCCGGGCGGCGGCCCGCGCCATTTCATCTTTCACCCGTCCGGAAAATTCGCCTACGTCAGCCTCGAACTCAGCAGTAAAGTCGTTGCTTTCCAATATGATGCGAAAAATGGAGTTCTCTCTGAAATCCAAACTCTTTCCACCCTGCCCGTCGGATTTGTGGGGGAAAATACCACAGCCGAAATTCTGACCACGCCGGACGGACGGTTTCTGTACGTGTCGAACCGCGGCCATAACAGCCTTGCGATCTTTGCCATCGATGCGGCCAGCGGAAAGCTGACTGCCGTCGGTCACGAACCGACCCGGGGAGAAGTTCCGCGCGGGTTCGGAATTGATCCGACCGGAACCTTCCTGCTCGCCGCCAATCAAAAAACCGGCAACGTCGTCGTGTTCAGAATCCACCGCGAAACCGGGGCGCTGGAATTTACCGGCAGCGAAATTGCGGTGCCAGCCCCGACTTGCGTCAGCTTTTCCGCCGCGCCTTAAACCAGCTTCGTCCCGTTGTTCTCGAAGGCGATCAGCCGCTTTTTATAGAGCGCGCCAATGGCTTGTTTGTAGGTTTTCTTGCTGACGCCGAACAAACGATAGATTTCTTCCGGCGGAGTTTTGTCGGTGACGGGCATAAAGCCGCCCTGCGCTTTGATATGATTCAGAATGACGGTCGTGAGGTCGGTGACTTTTTCAAAGCCCGGCTTGTGGAGGCACAGGTCGATTTTCCCGTCAGGCCGCACCTGTTTGATGAACCCGGCGATTTTCTGCCCGCGTTCCAAGGGTTGGAAAACTTCGTTGTAGAAAATGATGCCCCAGTGCTTGCCGTTAACGATGGCCTTATAGCCCAAGTCCGTTTTGTCGCAAATCATCAGCTTCACCGCTTCGCTGTGCTTATAGGCGGGCGGAGTGCGGTCGAGAAATTTATCGAGCTTGGACGAGGCGGCAATCCGTCCGCTGGTTTCATCGAGATAAATGTATACGATGCAGTATTGCCGCTCGAACATTTCCACCTTCTGCTCACGGAATGGCACAAACAGGTCTTTCGGCAAGCCCCAGTCGAGGAACGCGCCAATACCGGTGACGGACGCCACGCGCAGACAGGCAAATTCGCCAACCTGCGCGACCGGTTTGAGCGTGGTGGCGGTCAGGCGGTCTTCGGAATCGCTCATCAAAAAAACTTCAACAACGTCGCCGACTTTCCAATCCTTGGAAACGTAGCGATTGGGCATCAGGATTTCGCCCAGATTCCCGCCGTCAAGCATCAGTCCGCAGTCGGTTGCCCGCAATACCGGCAGCCAGTTTGTTTTTCCGATTTCAGCCATAAGACTCCCCCTAAATCATCAATGAATAACAATCGCCCACGAATCTGCACGAATGAACACGAATATAAAGATGTTTCACCCGCTCCCATTCGCGAAAATTCGTGTGATACCAAAAACGCATGACACCCGGTTTTAAAGACAGGGCAGGCTGGAAGCCTGCGATACGTACCGCAGGCTTCCAGCCTGCCTTGATAAAATACTGGATATCATCCGCAAATGGTTATGATTGGTGGGTAAAAATTCACGCGCCGAGACGTTCGGCTTCTTCGAGCCATTTTGATTCGAGCGCGTTCAATTTTTTCGTAACGGCAGAAAGCTGGATGTTGAGCGCGGCATAGTCGAGCGTCGAATCGCCAGAGGCCATTTGTTCATTCAGCGCCTGCTGTTCCTTCTGCAACTTCGCCATTCCCTCTTCCATCTTCCGCAGTTCTTTCTGCGCTTCGCGTTCCTGCGCACGGGCAATCCGCAGATCCTTTGGATTCAAGTTTGAAGCTTGGGGTTGGCGGTTTGAAGTTTGGGATTTCCTAACCTCAGACTCCAAACTGCCAACTTCAGACTTCTCCAAGTAGTAGTCGTATCCGCCGGGATAGCTGATGACGGAGCCGTTGGCGACCGAGATGATGTGATCCGCCGCGCCACGGACGAAGGCGACGTCGTGACTGACGAAGCAGACCGTGCCTTTGTATTCGCGAATCGCCTTTTCGAGCGCTTCGCGCCCGTTGATGTCGAGGTTCGTGGTCGGTTCGTCGAGCAATAGAAAGTTCGGCGGGTTGATGAATATCCGGGCGAACGCCAACCGGATTTTTTCTCCACCGCTGAGAACGCCGGACGGTTTGTTCACCGCGTCGCCGCTGAAACCAA
>JADYZA010000200.1 GCA_020853375.1 Verrucomicrobiota bacterium
CCATGAAACCAATCGAATGCCCCTGCGGAAGCGGGAAAATGTTGGCGAGTTGTTGCGGGCAGTGGCTTGCCGGCAAGAAAAGCGCGCCGACGGCAGAGGCGCTGATGCGCTCGCGCTATACCGCCTATGTTTTGAAGAATGTCGATTATCTGGTGAACACCACCCTGCCCGCTTCGCGCGAACCCAATCTGGCGGACGATATCCGCAGCTGGATTAATCAGGTGATATGGCAGAAGCTGCATGTACTCAGTACAACCGCTGGAGGACGCTCCGATAACGAAGGAACCGTGGAGTTCATCGCCGAGTTCGTCGGCCCGAATGGAACCGACCGCCATCACGAGCGCTCACAATTTAAAAAAGTTCGCGGCGTCTGGTTTTACGCCAAAGCTCTCCAGTAATTTTCTGAATGTAGTGTTGGCTCTATGAGCCAATTTGTTTTCGGCTCTGAGAGCCGACGCTACATCATCAACTTCCTCGGCTCTGAGAGCCGACTCTACATTTACTCTGCGCCTTGGCGAGGAACGCTCTCCTACTCCAGCCCGCGCTTCGTCAGATCGTCCTCGTCGAGGCCGAGGTAGTGGCCGAGTTCGTGCAGGTAGGTGATGCGGACTTCGTTCCGGAAGGCAGATTCATTTTCCTCCGCTTCGTCCCAGAGATTTTCCAGAAACAGGATAATCTGCGCAGGCAAAGTCTCGTAACCTTCATCGGCCAGTTCCGGGCCGATGAACAGACCGAGTAAATCCTCTTCCTGTCCGTCGTCCGGATCGGGCTTCCGCTCAAAGAATACCGGTAATTGCCGCGCCGGTTCGGCCAGCGGCGCGGGTAGCTCCTCGATCACCGCCACCACCTCGTCCCGCGCCATTTTTTCGAGCCGCTGTATTTTTCCGGTCATTGGACACTCTTCGATCGCCTGCGATTCTTAAATGTAGTGTTGGCTCTATGAGCCAATTCTCCACTACACACTGTCAATCCGCACAATTTCACCCTGCCATGGCCAGTCCTCAACTTGTTCAACCAACCCGGCCCTCACAGGATTTTTGCGCACATAATTCCATTTTTCAGAATAACTTTCAGAGTGTCGCAGCAAGTGGTCAAAGAATCCCGGCTGCCACACATCTTTCAGGCCAAGCTCATTTGTCAAAACCTGCTTCAGCAAACGTACAAAGTCATTTAGCTTGGAGTCCCGGCCGATCCGCACAAACAGATGAATATGATCTGGCATGATTACAAAGCGTCCGATCGCCCGACCGCTTGAAGCATTCTTTTCCGCATAGGCGACAAACGCTTTAAACACTTCTTTTTGGGCGAGCAACGGCTTCCGGTGAAGCGTGTTAAATGTAACAAAATACAGCGGAGGATCGTAAATTTGGAAAATCCGATCCAGCCGGGGCGGATCGTTTTTTATTTTTTGTTCCTGTTCCATTTTTACTTTCGGCTCTGAGAGCCGACTTTACATTTTCGGTTCATAGAACCGACCCTACATTTTTCCGACTGATGTAGCGTTGGCTCTACGAGCCAATTTATTTCCCAATACAGAAGCGGGAGAAAATACTGTCGAGCAGTTCGTTGTGGTAAACACGGCCGGTGACCTGACCAAGCGCTTCGAGCGCGGCGCGCAGATGTTCCGCCGCTGGCGCCGCACCCGGCTCGCCGCTTTCGGCGATCCGTTTACACGCCTGGAGTAGTTCAGTCCGCGCGGTTTCGAGCAAATCGCGGTGCCGCTCGGAAATGACGGCGTGAGCCGGTGTCTGAGAGATGCCGCCGAGTTTTTCGGCGATAGCAGTGCAGATTGCGCCGGATCCGGTTCCGGAGAGCAAGCTGGCATCTATCGCAGTGAAAGATGAAAGATGAAAGATGAAAGATGAATGTCGTTTGTCTTTTTTATTTAAAATGACGACGGTTCGTTTTGGATCGAGTTTGGCCAGATGCAAGCCGTCTTCAGGCGAAAACGGCTGAGAGGAGTCGATCAGGTAGATGGCGATGTCGGCGGCGGCAGAATGGGCGCGGGCGCGGCGGATGCCTTCCTGCTCGATGAGACATTCGGTTTCGCGTAGTCCGGCGGTGTCGAGGATTCGCAAGGGAACCCCGTCGAGGACGAAGGTTTCTTCGAGAACGTCGCGGGTGGTTCCGGGAAGCTCGGTGACGATGGCGCGGTCGTGGCCGAGCAGCGCGTTGAAGAGCGTCGATTTACCGGCGTTCGGGCGGCCCATGATAACGACGCTGGCGCCTTCGCGTAAAAGCCGCCCTTCGTCCCAGGTGGCGAGCAGGTTTTCCAACCGTTGGAAATTTTCATCCATTTGTTTTCCGAGGTTTGGAAAAACGTCGTCCGGAAGTTCGTCTTCGATAAAGTCGAGCGTGGTTTCAATGTCGGCGGCGGCGCCCATGAGTCCGTCGTAAAGCGCGTTGAACCGGTTGCTGAGTCCGCCTTCGAGCTGTTCAAGCGCGGCTTTGGCGGCGCGGTCGCTCTGCGCGTGAATCAGGTCGGCGACGGCTTCGGCCTGCACTAAATCCATTTTCCCGTTGAGAAAAGCGCGCTTGGTGAATTCGCCGGGGTCGGCCATGCGGGCGCCTTCTTCAAGACAGCGCCGGAGGATTGTTTTGAGGACGATCGGCCCGCCGTGGCCTTGAATTTCAATTGTGTCTTCACCGGTATAGCTTTTCGGCGCACGGAAAATCAGGCAAAGCGCTTCGTCGATTTCCGCACTGTCGGCGGCAACGACGTTGCCGTGCAGAAAGGTTCCGCCTTTCGCCTGCGAAGGACGTTCCGAACTCTGGAAAACCGCGTCGGCGATTTTCCAAACGCTGGAACCGCTGATGCGGACAATTCCGACGCCGCCCTGTCCGGGCGGAGTGGCGATTGCGGCAATGGTGTCGGTGGTGCTCATCGGAAGATTTTCTAACAGACAGTTCCTCGAAATGCGATAAAATCGGCGCTATGAAAAAACTCCTGCTGGCCTTCGTGCTGTTTGCGTCCGCTGTTTTCGCCGGAGAAACGGTTCCGAAAAATATCATTCTCTTTATTGGCGACGGAATGGGCCTGTCGCAGGTGAGCGCCGGAAAAATCGCCAAAGGAAAACTGGAAATGGAGCGTTGTCCGGTGACCGGACTGGTGAGTACGTGGTCGTCCAGTTCGCTGGTGACCGATTCGGCCGCGGCCGCTACGGCGCTCGCGACCGGATCGAAAACCGGCAATGGCACGCTGGGGCTGTCGCCGGACGGCCAGCGGCTGAAGAACGTTTTTGAATACGCCAAAGAAAAAAAGAAGTCCACTGGCGTGGCGGTTGTCTGCTCTCTGACGCACGCCACGCCCGTCGGGTTTATTGTTCACGCGACAGGCCGGAAACTGGATGCTGAAATCGCGGAGCAAATCGCCGCCAGCGATGTGGACGTACTGTTCGGTGGCGGGCGGGACGTTTTTCAATCGCGCCTTTCCGAACTGCGGAAGAAAATGCCGGTGGCTCTGACAACGGAAGAGTTCCGGAAGCTTGGCGCGCCGGGAAAGGCCGCCGCATTACTTTATCCTGTGCATCCGCCGCTCGCCGCCGAACGTGAGGTTTCGCTGAAAGAGCTGACGCAAAAAGCGATCGAGATTCTGTCGCAGAATACGAATGGTTTTTTTCTGATGGTGGAAGGTTCTCAGATCGATTGGGTTGCGCATAAAAATGACGGAACCAATACGGTAAGCGAAGTGATCGATTTCGATAACGCCATCGGCGCCGGACTCGACTTCGCCGCGAAGAACGGTGAAACACTGGTGATTATTACCGCCGACCACGAAACCGGCGGGTTTGCTGTTTTGGACGGCTCGGTCGAAAATAAAACCGTGAACAAGACAGGGTTTGTCTGCGGTGCGCATACCGCAACGCTGGTTCCGTTGTTCGCCTTCGGTCCCGGCAGCGGCGTGTTCGGCGGCGTTCACGACAATACCGATGTCGGTAAAGCGATGATCCGGTTTATCCAAGCATCGGAACAATAAACCGGAACAACAGATGGTTGGCCGCTAAAGCAAGAAGCGCGGCGAGAAAATCATCAATTACAATTCCAATCCCGCCGTCCAGATTCTGCAACTGCCGGATCGGCGGCGGCTTGGTGATGTCGAAAATGCGGTGGAACACAAACCCGCTCAGCACGACCCACGGCGTGAACGGCAGACCGAGATAACAGATCGGCAGTGTGAGATATTCGTCCGCAACAATACATCCGGGGTCGCTGCCTTTTCCGAGTTGCCGCTCCGCCGCTCCGCAAATCGGCACGGCCAGCAAGGTCAGCGCGAGACAAGCGACAATCTGAAGCGCCGTTGTCGGGAGCTGCATAACGGCCCACGACAGCGGAATTCCCCAAAGCGTTCCAACCGTTCCGGGCATAAACCGGCTGAATCCAAAGCCGAAGCCGGTGGCGATAAACTGGTTCAATTTATTTTTCATCTGAGCCGGAGGGTAACGTAAGCAGAGAAAGCAATGCAACACAGGCGGTGTCGGTTCGCAGGATGCGCGGCCCGGCATTGAAAATCTGGAATCCGCACGCGGCGAACAGCTCCAGCTCGTACGGCGTCCAGCCGCCTTCCGGACCAACCGCCAGACAAATGCGTTGCGGCGCGGCGACTTCCAAGCGTTGGAACATATTGCACGTACCGGACGGATCGGCGAGCAGGCGGATTCCAGACGTTGGAAAGATTCCGTCGAATTCATCTTCGAGAAACGGCTTGAGCTGCCGGACGATCTGAACGTCGGGCAACCGTGTGTCGCCCGCCTGCTGAAGTCCTTCGATAAGACGCGCGGTGTAAAAATCCGGTTCGAGAACGTGGCTGTCGAAATAGCACCGCTCCACTTTTTCGGCATTGGTGAGAATAATGCGGCCAACGCCCAGCGCGGAAAGCTGAGCCCAGAGACGCTTCATCACTTTCGGACGAGGCAACGCCAAAAGAAGATCGACGGCGGGACGCGCCGGAATCTTCTTATCAAATTCGCACCGCAGGACGACCTCGCCGCCAGCGGTGCTTTCGACCGTTCCGCATCCGGTCGACCCGTTGAGCAGGCCGATCCGGAGAGATTTTCCCGGAACGGCTTTCAGCACGTTCTGAATATGCCCGGCCCGTTCGCCTGTGAGGCAAACTCGGCCAGAGGAATCCGGCTCGCAGGGATGAATTATTATCAGGTTCATTCGGAGCAGGTTCTTACCACATTGCACTTGCTAAGCGGAGCGGCTTTTTCTATGTTTTCCACCCTTTCTTACGGCGGAGTAGCTCAGTTGGTTAGAGCACGGGAATCATAATCCTGGTGTCGGGGGTTCAATTCCCTCCTCCGCTACCACCTTCATCAAGCAGTCCGCAGGCTGTGTTTGGATCAAAAAATGAAGATACTTGTCATCGGAGGAAGCGGGCACGTCAGCGGCGCTGTGGTTAGAGCCGCTTTGAGTAAACAATTTCAGGTCTGGACCGTCACGCGCGGCAACCGGACGTTAAATCCGCAGGCGGTGAATCTCATTGTCGACCGTCACGACTGGGATCAATTCAAGCAAACGATCGAGCAGCAGAAAACCGTCTGGGACCTGGTCGTTGACTGCATCTGCTATGAACCCGAAACCATGCGGCACAATATCGAATTATTCCGCGGACGGGCCAAACAGTTTGTTTTCATTTCCACCGATTTTGTTTATGCGCCCGAAGCGCGCCTCTTTCCGCAGCCTGAGGTCGGCGACTATGTGACCGGCGGCGAAGGTTCCTCGGATTACGGACGGAAAAAACGCGAATGTGAACTGGAGCTCATCAACGGCGACATCGGTGACATGCGCTGGACCATACTTCGGCCGTGCCATATCTACGGTCCGCCGTCGCAACTCGGTTGTCTTCCAACGCATGGACGCGATCCGGAGTTGATCAGGAAAATCTGCGCGGGTGAACCGCTGAAACTGGTCGGTGGCGGACATTTTCTGCAACAGCCGATCTTCGTTGATGATTTGGCAAAAACGATCGTCAGCGTCGCCGGAAACGCACGAGCCGGAAAAGAAACGTTTAATACCGCCGGGCCCGACATCATTGAATCGTGGCAGTATTACAGGATCATTGCCGACGTCCTCGGCGTTAAAACGCTGACCATCGAAGAAATCTCCGTAACGGATTTTTTGAAAGCAACACCCGGCGCCCGGCCGTTTATGTGTCATCGCATTTACGATCTCAGCAAGCTGAGAGACGCCGGACTGAGCGTCCCCTCAACGTCCATATCGGATGGATTGCGCCTTCACGTTAACGCCCTGCTGAACCCAGCAGGGTGCTAACGGGAAAAGATCGAGAAGATCAACCGGTTTGGAGACGAGTCCGGAGTTACGATTGTAAAGTTACTCGACACGGAATTTCCTGAAGCCGATTCGTCGGTTTCAGCAATCTGACTGCCAGCATCCACCACAATTTTCACCACATGGGCTCCGCCAGTCATTTTTGCCGCAGGAATCGTGTAGGTCAGCGTTGTCGATCCGAACGATTCGA
>JADYZA010000201.1 GCA_020853375.1 Verrucomicrobiota bacterium
GGCAATCCTCCAGACCGTCTTTCTCGCCGGCATTGTCTGGAAAGTCATCCTCTTCAATTCCCTTGCGCTGATCCTGTTCTGCGTTTTTTTTCTGGGACTGGCCGGGCGGCGCATGGTTAAACGACTGGATTGAAAACGGATATGTGGACCCACCTCAAAGCATTAATCATCAAAGAGCTGCTGGCGGTACTCAAAGATAAAAAAAGCCGGATGGTGCTCATTGCTCCGCCGCTGGTACAGCTGTTTATTTTCAGCTATGCCGCCACGTTTGATCTTAACCATGGTCCATACGCCGTGCTTAACGAGGATCGCGGCGCGGCTTCGCGGGAACTGCTCGCGCGCTTCGAAGGTTCCGGAACCTTCGCGTGCGTCGCGCGACTCGACGGTGACGCGCAGATTGAGCCGGTGATTGACAATAAGAAGGCGCTGCTGGTTATCCGGTTCCCGTCTGACTTCAGCCGGAATATGGAACTGGGCCGACCGGCGGAAGTTCAGGTCAATGTGGACGGGCGCAATTCGAACAGCGCAATGCTCGTGATGAACTATGTTCAGTCTGTAGTTTCGTCCTTCAACATCTCCTGGATTAAAGAACACGGCGGCCGTGCGCCGCCCGCCAATCTGGTCATCCGTCCGTGGTACAATCCGAATCTGATCAGCCGCTGGTTCATTGTGCCCGGCATCGTGGGTCTGCTGATTCTGCTGGTCACTCTGCTTATCACCGCGCTCTCCGTCGCCCGCGAGCGGGAATCGGGCACGTTCGATCAGCTGCTGGTCACGCCGCTGCGTCCCTCTGAAATCCTGCTGGGCAAAGCGATTCCCGGAGTAATTCTCGGCCTGACGGAAGCCACGGTCATAATCCTGATTATTGTCCTGGGATTCAAAGTGCCGCTGCTCGGAAGTCTGCCGGCGCTCTATCTCGGCATTTTCCTCTTCCTGCTTTCCTCTATCGGAGTGGGACTGATGATTTCATCGCTGGCTGTCACACAGCAGCAGGGCCTGCTGGGAGCCTTCCTGTTTCTCGTCCCGGCTATCAACCTTTCCGGATTTTCCACGCCTATCGCCAACATGCCGTACTGCCTGCAAAAACTGACGCTGATCAATCCGTTGCGTTACTTCATCGTCATCCTGCGCAGTGTCTTTCTGGAAGGCGCAACGATTAATCTGCTCTGGTCGCAGTATGTGCCGATGGCTGTCATCGGGGTCGTCTGTCTTTTTACGGCAAGCTCCCTCTTCCGCCGCCGCATGGGTTAGCCCAAGCCGCCCTCCTGATCACTTCCTTCACACCATCGGCTGACTAAAACTTAACGCCGTAATCATTCAACGTGGATCGAGGGTTTATTAGGCAATTGCTTTATTCATGTCTATCGCGAAACCGGCGGCTTTCAACTCCCTAGCAAGACGCATCTTCCACCCATCATTCTTGTCCATAGATTCGTAAATAAGGCCGAAAACATCAGATGGCATCTCAACATCACCTTTTGTGAGAACAAGCGTCTTACTGCGTCCAAGCTTCGCTGCAAAATATCCAAGCTCTAAAACCACATTTTGCCTTGGTCGAATCTTTTTCTCTTCTTCTTTTCCAACTGGATACCCAACATCGTCAGGTGTCATAAGGACTACGGCAAACCCAGCGCGAGAGGCAAAATCCTCAAACTTCTCAATAACTGTCATCCCTCGATTTATCTGTTCCTGAAGAATAACAGGATCAACTCCAATCTGTTCAAGAAAACGAGCGACGGAGTGCTTCGCTCCTTCATCGTGACCGTGAACAAGAAAGACTGAATTTGTTTTTGGTAACTCTGAAGTAAGTTTCTTCGTCTCGAACTTTCGAGCTGTGAAAACTCCTTCTGTGCCAATGTCAGACTTCCATCGACCAGAAATACTTCCATCGTCCTCAAGATTACAAACCACTTGAACAATACCGAGATTTAAGCCTCCCGTTTGGCGACCAGGCACAAGACGAAGAAAAATGCCTTCCTTTACCACTCCACTAACCGTGTATTCATACTGCCCGAGGGCCGGTTCGTGCATCTTAGCGACACCTGATAGTTTTTCGCGGTCTTGCTTTATGTCTAGGGTAAGCCCCCCTTGGTTTGTTCCAAGAATTTCGCCAGTCCAATAACCTGAAACATTAGGGATATTCATAGTGTTCTTTCCTGACAGTGTTATTAAGTGGCATTTGAATATATGTTTTCGCCTTCAGCGGAAAAGTAGAGGTTTGTCTGAAGTCGCTCAAGCTGAAATTGGCTCATAGAACCAACACTACATTGATTTAAATGTAGAGTCGGCTCTGTGAGCCGATTATTGAAGCCCGCGATCAAAGTTGCCGGTGTGGCCGGGAACCGAATGGCCGGAGAGGATACGCTGAACGAGTTCAGGCGATGAAATTCCGTACGACAGATCGATCCGGAAACGGCGCGCGCCCCTCGCTTTCAGCTCGTCCAGATGACCCGTCAGCGAAAACGGCGTTTCGCTGGTCACTGCAAATTCGTGCCCGCTCCGCTCGACATGGAATGCGCGGCGCGAGCGGTCAATCAAAGCATCGCTCGCCGCCGCCGGTTTCGTCGCGGAAATCATCAGCGGCGTATGCTGATAGAGAGGAACGACGACTGCGGCGCCGAGCTGCTCAATCAGCGCAAAAATATTTTCCGCATCATCCTCCGGTGAAAGAACGAACTGCTGAATGCCCTGCGCGCGCCATTGCAGTGCCGCCTGCGAGTTCAACGTGTAGAGCGGCCAGTCGGCAGAGACATCTTCTTTACCTTGCAACAGATTCAGCCCGCCGATATTCGCCGTTTCCCATTTCCGGACGCCGGAAAACTGTTCGATCA
>JADYZA010000202.1 GCA_020853375.1 Verrucomicrobiota bacterium
AAAACCCTTCCTTTCGGTTCGGTGGACGATGTGCGGAGGGAAGTCTCTGAACTGATTGAGAATTGCGGCTTAGACGGCGGCCTCGTCATGTTCCCGTCCAATGTGCTTCAGCCGGATATCCCGGTCGAAAACATAATTGCATGTTATCACACAGCCAGAGACAAGAAGCTGTGTTGATATTGTAAATAAAAATCAACATGCCCGTAACGTATGGCGCCCCGATTGGATTGGTTCCAACCGAGGCGCTTATTTAATTGCCGACCGCCGTTGTGTTCAGCCGGTCGCATTAGAATCGGCTGACGAAAAGCGGCCTCAGCCGTCTAAGGGATTCATTATTGAGCAAAACAAACCGTAGGCCAGAACTTCGTAACCTGGCCCACTGTTACTGCCGAAGCAACTTCCAGCTTAACATCATCCCAGAAAACACGGCAGCCTGACGCCGCGCTTTGACCGGTCATCCCCACAAAGTTAATTCCGTCGACAGAGGGATTGTCTCTGAACTTAAAGGTGTCTTTAGATCCCTTGGTCAGCGGAACCCCGTTAATGGCTGCCGACCAGGTTTTGGTTTCAGGCGAGATATTTATCACAACATTCCAGACTGCATTCCATGCAAAATCGACGCCGGGTTCCTGATTGAGCCTCACCACCTCCGAGCCGCTTCTCGCATTAATCCTGTCGCCCATGATCGTCAACTGGACTGCCGCCTCAATGGCAGTAAGGGATGACCTCGCTTTCATGTCATTTTTGCCAGCCTGAATGATCACATAAGCGTTGGAAAACGTCCCGTCGTTGACAAAACAGGCTTTCAAACTAAGCGTCATGTCTTGCTTTTCATTTACAAATCCGTCTGTGGACCACCCCACATCCGGAGAGGCCGGACCGGTGTCATCCGTTAAAAGACTGCGGTTTTCGGCGCCTCCGAAAGGGTCGGCGGGCTGGGATTCGCTATCAACAATACGAAGGTCTGTCTTTTCAGGTTTATTAACGAAGCTCGCGTTCGGCGGCCGCCCGGTTTTATCGGAATTGAAATCAGCATTGATGAGAACAACCGCCTTTGCCTGCACCACTGAAAAAACAAGCCCGGCGACGATATATGACAGCCTTGATTTATTACTCATGTCTTTCTCTCCTGTTTTTTTAATACATATTTCTGAATTTACTCGATTAATTTAAGTCTATTGACATTCTCTGGCAAGGTTTATCTGAAACCTAATCTTTTAAAATGCATTTTCCCCGGCTCCATGCGGCCCCAAGCATTCGCCATGGAACAGAAGATTCCTGCTGAGCGAGAGGTTGGAGTCGAAATAACTGGCACCACGCACCCGCCATAGTCACAAAAAAATTTCCAGACAAAAGGTGTTGATTTCATTGGAGTTATGCAGCCTGAACGGGTCGTTTACTCGATTCAATTATTATATTTCTGGACTTCCCGCCGGAAGATATACTTAATTCGTCTCTATGACTTTACTCACGGATAAAAACGCAGATTGGTACAGACAATATCTGCTGAAAGACATCGTTCCTTTCTGGATGAAGCATACCGTTGATCTTGCTTATGGCGGCATCAGCAATGTGGTCGATGACGATGGGCATCCGATTAATCATGACAAGTATCTGTGGTCGCAAGGGCGTGCATTATGGACTTTCGCAGCCCTTTACAACCGCATTGATAAAAAACCCGAATGGCTGGAGTTTGCAAACCACATTTTCCATTATCTATCCAATCATGGCCGGGATGAACAAGGTCGCTGGATGTATCGCCTGGATAAGGATCATCAGGTGCTTGACCGCGACATCAGCATCTATGTCGATGGATTTGTGATGATGGGACTCGCCGAGTACTATGAAGCGACCGGGGACGGAAAGGCATTGCAGCTTGCGCTCGAAACCTATGAGAATGTCATCGCTCGTCTGCGAATACCCGACGGGTACGGTACGGCACCTTATTCAATCCCGCCCGGTATGAAAGTTTTAGGCATCCGCATGTTGTTTTCGTATGCTTTTTTCAATCTCGGAAAAACAGCCGCCCGTCCGGATATTTGTGCCGAGGGAGTTGCTCTGGCGCACGAGATTCTGGATGACTTCTACATTCCCGGCAAGGGTGCCGTGCTGGAGTATGTTTCGTTAAAGGGTGATTTTGTGGACAATCCATGGGGCCGCATTTGTATTCCGGGCCATGTGATCGAGGCTCTTTGGTTTGCGATTTCTATTTTTGAACAGACCGGCGACGCTGAACGGATTAATACATGCTGTCATCTAATCAAACGTCACCTTGACCTGGCCTGGGACAATGAGCAGGACGGATTGAAACTGGCTCTGGACATCGATGGTAAAGAACCCTGCATATGGAATCAGGCAGAGTGTAAAGCCTGGTGGGTACATTGCGAAGCACTGGTGGCGACCGCTTATGCTCACAGACATACAGGAGAAGATTGGTGTCTGACATGGCACAATCGGGTTCATGACTACGCATGGTCGCATTACCCGGTTCCAGGCGGCGAATGGCGGCAATGGCTTGACCGTCAGGGTCTCCCGATGTCCAGCGCCGCACTGCCGGTCAAAGACCCGTTCCATCTTCCGCGTGCGCTGATCATGCTGGCAAATCTCTAAACAAGCGCATACGTGCGTCGAACAAATTTACACCAACCCATAAGGAATAAGGAAAGAATCAGAATGAGCAAGCACCCCGTAAGCAAAGACTTCGCCAATCAGGTTAAACCCCGGTTTCCAGTCAATTTTTTCTGCTGGCTGAAGAAAACATTTATCACCTCCCCCTTCCAGACTTTTTCAGAGTTCTATGTGCGGGCAGCCAGATACACCCCGTTCAACAGCAAAGCGAAGGCGGTGCTTCTTCGTATGCGCGGAATGAAGATTGGAAAAATGCCGGTCATCTACGATTGCGTATGGGTTGGACTGCCGTCCAACGTCAAGGTGGGAGATTATGTGAATCTCTCGCGCGACGTTCTTCTCGCCCCGGGCGCACAAAAACATGAGTCCATCGAAATCGGGAATGAAGTCATGATCGGTTATGGCGCCAAACTGCTTGGAAGTGATCATCAGATTCCAGAAGACCTGAATGAATCGATCCGCTGGTCCGGACATACCGCCGCAGGCGGAATTGTCGTGGAGGACAATGTCTGGATTTGCGCCAACGTTGTAATCACCGCCGGGTGCCGGATTGGAACAGGATCGGTCGTAGCGGCTGGTGCCGTGGTGACTAAAAACGTTGAACCTTATACCATTGTCGGCGGAATTCCCGCCAAGCTGATTCGCAGAAGAACCGGAAAGCAGAGTCACTAAGTATGAAAAAAGAAGATAGCGTGAAAGAAACAAAACCACTCAATTTTGCAGTCATCGGCTGCGGCATGCTGGCCCGCAGCCAGCACATTCCCAATATTGCTAAATCGGAAAAAACGGCGCTGCACACCTGCTGCGATCTGTCTGATGAAGCTCTGGCGGAATGCCGTGACAAGCACGGCGCACTTCACATCAGCAAAGATTACAAATCGGTGATCCATGATCCCGAAGTGGATGCCATCTGTATTGCGACGACGGAGAAAATGCGCCTGCCGCTGATCCGCGAAGCCGCGCTGGCCGGTAAGCCGGTCTACTGTGAAAAACCGCTGGCGCGCACGCTGGAAGAAATGTTTGAAATCCAGTCGATTGTGAACGAAGCAAAGATCCCCTTCTGTGTGGGTCACAACCGGCGCAGCAGCCCGGCGATGCTCGATGCACACCGTATCTTCCGCAGCCACATGGAAAATCCGAAGCCCTGTGCGTGGCGCTTTGATCGCGAAGGCGATGAACGGCCTCCGCGCGCAGATGACGGAACGGCGGCGATGTCCGTTCGCATCAATGACGACTGGTACAGCTGGAAGTCGTGGGTGTTTGATAAAGAACAGGCTCCGCACGGTCCGATGCTGTTCGAGATGACGCATTTCACCGACCTGTGCAACTGGTTCCTCGACTCAGAGCCTGTTGAGGTCATGGCGATGGAACAGGGCATGCTTAACCACGGCATTCTGGTTCGCTACAAAAACGGGGAAATCGCGACACTGCTGATGTGCGCCAACGGTACGTTCGGCTATCCGAAAGAACTCTACGAGATGTTCGGCAACGGCGGCGCCGTGGTGGTAGATCATATGCTGGAAGTCCGCACGGTCGGCATTGAAGGCGCACCGGCGCGGAAAATCTATCCGATGCTGAATGACCTTCATCCGCAGATTGGTACCGAAGGCGGCCTGTTCGGCTGGCTGGCGAAAAAAGCGGCGGCCTGTCAGGAAACGGTTGAAACCGCCGATCAGATGAAGCAGTTCACGGCCGAGCCGAACAAAGGCCATGCGCATGCGATTGACCGTTTCGTCGATGAAATCCAAGGTAACGGCCCGGTTGTTTGCAGTGTGGATGATGCTGTGCGTGCGACCCTCGTTGCGTTTGCGGCCATCCGTTCAGCGAAAGAAGGCCGTGCGGTGAAATTAGCGGAACTCCGCTAGAACGCTTACCGGTTTACGCGATCAGGAACAGCACCGCTGTTCCTGATTTTTATTCAAAAAGCTGCTGATAGTGCGGGCTCATCTCAAAGATGCCGCCGCTGCATTCATAGAAGTCATCGTCTGGACGGAACAGCCCTCCGCGCACATTGGTCCAGGCAGCGCCCTGACGCGGATGATAACTCTTCATGAGGTCCCAGTTTTTGTAGTTTTGGTGGCCGTTGCTTTCCAGTACTCCGACCTTCATGCCCGGCAGCGGCGCCAGCCGCGCGGCCACGTTTTTATTCCAATCCACCAAAACCGGATTTACTGTCAGGTCCGCGCAGAAACAGGGCACGTTCCGTTCGTGCGCCAGTTGAGCGATTCTCAGGCTCATGCTCATGGTTTTTGCGATGGGTTTGAGTGCAATGGCCCCATACCCCATTTCAATGCGCTCCAGTGCGTCCTGATCGGAATGGGCGCTCTCATCGGCGGCCAGCCGGACGGGCAGGTCGCTGACGTCTTCACGGAATTCTTCCGGGAAGGGTTCCTCCACGATCAGGATACGTTCAAGTGCGCCGATGGAGTCCGCATGATCCAGAAGCCGGTTGAGCCGGTCTTTGCTGTCGTACCGTCCGTTGGCGTCGAGATAGTACGGAATGCGTCCGCTGTCGGTGTAAAGCGTTTCCCGGTTTTTTAATGCCTCATGGATTT
>JADYZA010000203.1 GCA_020853375.1 Verrucomicrobiota bacterium
CGAAAGGCGATGCGTCGGCGCTTGAAAATCTGCCGGTCGAGCCGATGAACAGCGTCATTCGCGAGACGGCCTATACGCTGTTCGGGCCGGACCATTCGCCTAAACTTTACCGCACCGCGCTCGCCCGGCAGGGGCTCATCCAGCTCTTCAACGACTTCATTCTGACTGGGTGTTTGAGCGATTTGAAATAAACTAGCAAAACGCTTTCCTTAAGGTGCGGTTGCGTGTAGATAGTGCCCTTTAATTTTTTCAGTCAAACACGGGAGGTTACTATGCTACATGGACCAGCGGTTCAGCTCGAAAAAGACAATGCGTCTGATTGGAAGGCGAAGTTAGGTATAAAGCTGTTTTGGCTTTATTGTTTAATCTACGCGGGGTTCGTTGCGCTGGCAGTTTTTGCCACCGAAACACTCAAAACACCGGTTCTGGCCGGAGTCAACCTGGCTATCGTCTATGGGATGGCGCTGATCCTTTTCGCGATCATCCTCGGTCTGGTTTACAACCACGTCTGTACTAAGAAAGAAAACGAAATGAATAAAGGGGAGTCCAAGTAATGAATTATGTAGCCAGCCCCATCGCCATTTTCATCTTCCTGCTGTTTGTCGGTTTTGTGCTCGGACTTTCCTTTTATTACGCGCGCAAGGCTAAATCGGCTTCCGGCTACTTCGCCGCAGGCGGAACCATTCATTGGTTCGTGAACGGTGTCGCTTTTGCGGGCGACTACCTCTCGGCCGCTTCCTTCCTGGGGATCTGCGGCATGATCGCCACCATGGGATACGACGGGTTCCTTTATTCCATCGGTTATTTGGCCGGTTGGATTGTGGCCTTGTTCGTGGTCGCTGAACCGATGAAACGCCTCGGAAAATATACGTTCACCGACGCGCTGGACTCCAAGTTCAACTCCAAGGGTATTCAGCTGATGGCTGCCATCAGTACGCTCGCCGTTTCGGTATTTTATCTGATTCCGCAGATGGTTGGCGCCGGGTCGCTGGTTACTCCGCTGCTCGGTCTTCCCCAGTGGGTCGGCGTGATCATGGTCGGCGCGATTGTGATCACCATCGTGGCTACAGCGGGCATGACGTCCACCACCTATGTCCAGTTCCTCAAGGGCGGATTGCTGATTATTTTCTCAACCGTGCTGGTTGTTGTTGTGCTCAATAAAGGCCTTTCGACTGAGCCCGGCAAGCACACCTTCCTCCCGCAGACGCTTAATGCCGCCGCCGTGATGACTACGGGCGCCGACGGCTATTCGTTCGTCACAAAAATTGATGATAAGAAATCCGGAAAGAGCTTTGCGAAGCTGACAAAACAAGGCATCGCCAGCTGGTGGTTGGTGAAAGATGCTTCCCTGATGGAAGTTCAGTCCAAAACCGAAACACCTTCCGGAACGCTTTATAACGGCGCGCCGAAAGAAGCCGGTCTGTTTAAGTCGGTCGGTCACGTAACCAAGTTGCTGGACGAGAATGGAACCGAAATCCAGAATACCGGTAAGCTCGGCCCGTTCAAATATCTGGCGGCCTTATCTCGAGCTGAAGTTGTTCGTTATCCGAAGGGCGCACAAGTCAAACTGACGGATGGCGATGCACACGTAACCGTGTTCTGCCCAGTGGTTACGAAAGGCGCGGACCTCCTGATCCCTGGCCAGAAATTCAAAACAAAGACCTCGGTTGAAAAGCTGAACTTCATCTCGCTGATGCTGGCGCTTTTCCTTGGTACCGCCGCCCTGCCGCATATTCTGATTCGTTATTACACCGTTCCTTCCCAGCGTGATGCCCGCAAGTCGACCATTGTGGCTATCGGCGGCATCGGGTTCTTCTACATCCTGACCCTGTTCATGGGTCTCGGTGCAATGACTCATGGCGTGATTGATATGACCGACGACAACATGTCGGCTCCGTTGCTGGCCAGTTCGTTCAGCCTGATTCTGTTCGCCGTCATCTCCGCCATCGCCTTCGCGACCGTGCTCGGAACCGTTTCCGGTCTAATTGTCGCCGCATCCGGCGCGGTAGCTCACGACCTAATGGACAAGTTCATGAACGTGAAGATGACGGACGTTCAGAAGGTGAAGGCGGGCAAGATATCGGCTCTGGTGGTCGGCGTTATCGCGATCGGCCTCGGGATTGCCTTCCAAGGAATGAATGTAACCTTCCTTGTCGGTTGGGCTTTCTCGGTGGCGGCTTCGGCTAATCTGCCGTCCATCGTTATGCTTCTCTTCTGGAAGAAGACGACTTCGAAGGGGATTGCTTGGTCTATCGGCATCGGCATGATTTCAGCGCTGGCCATCATCCTCACCTCTCCGGATATGTATGTGCAGTACAAGCTCGACCCGACCACTGCGTTGCACACTCTGAATCAGCCCGGAATTGTTTCGATCCCGCTCAGCTTCATTACGCTGGTCGTTGTATCGCTGTTGACCCAGAAAAAGAAATAAGAGGAGGGGCTCCGTATGATGAAAAAAACATTATTCATTCTCGCCGCCGCGACGCTAAGTTGTGCGGCCTCCGACAGCTTGTTCAAACCCCTGAATGACTTGGGGTATGGAACGTGGACAGCTCGTGCACAGGCGCTCAGCATGTACCGGGATTATGAAAATAACACTCCGGGCAATGCTTACTCCTCAACCGTCGGGCTTCGTCTGGGATATATTTCTCCGGAGCTGGCCGGGTTTAGCTCCGGCTTTGCCTGGGATTATGCGGAACCGCTCGATTCCAGTAAGGATAGCAACAACGGTAAAACCTTACTGTCCAACGGCCGCGTTAATGTTCTCACCGAAGCTTGGTTGAAATATAACTTTGGGGCGATCGATCTGACCAATACGTTCATTAAAGCCGGACGGCAAGTTGTCAACGGCGAGGTGTTTCGCGCCGATGAATTCCGCCAAAAGCCTCGTTCGCTCGAAGCGGTGCTTCTAA
>JADYZA010000204.1 GCA_020853375.1 Verrucomicrobiota bacterium
ACGGTTGTCCAATGTCTGGAACCCGGTGTAAAAATCCTGCGCGAAGGAGCGGTTTCCAGAGCAGAGATTGAACGGGGGATTACATGAAAAAGCTGATTTTTGTCTGTACCGGAAATACCTGCCGCAGTCCGATGGCGGAAGGACTTCTAAATCACCTGCTCGGCCCGGGCTGCGGCTGGGAAATTTCCTCGGCGGGAGTTCATGCAAGCAACGGGTGTCCGGCTAGTTCCGGCGCGGTTGAAGCTCTCCGGATGCTGGGAATTGATCTCTCCGGTCACTTCAGCCGACGGCTGACTCCGGCGATGGTTAAAGAGGCTGACTTGCTCGTCACGATGACCCGCGGACACCTCGACGCGGTGCTGTCGCTGGTTCCGGAAAGCCGGGGCAAAGTTTTCTTGCTAAAATCATTCGGAATCGCAGAATGCGCGGCTGATATTTACGACCCGGTCGGGGAGGCGCTGGACGTTTACTGCCGCGTGCGCGACGAAATTGATGCCGCTTTGCCCGATCTGATTCTTTACATAAAAGAGGACCTGAAATGAAAATCGTTATTGGTGCGGATCATGGCGGCGTTGAGCTGAAAGCAAAGTTTGCAGCCCTTCTGAAAGCGAAAGGGTTTAACGTCGAGGATGTCGGCGCGAACACCGCCGAAGCGGTTGATTATCCGGATTACGCCGAGCTGGTCGCCCTGCAGGTTTCACAGGGTCAGGCAGATCAGGGAATTCTGATCTGCAATACCGGTGTTGGCATGAGCATCACGGCCAATAAGTTTCCACGCGTCCGCGCCGCCGTCTGCTGCACACCGGAAATGGCGAAGCTGGCCCGCATTCATAATGCGGCCAACATTCTCTGCCTCGGCGCGAATAATGCCGCCGATTCCGTTTCGCTGGAGATTCTCGAAGCGTGGCTGGCTAACAAACCGGAAGTTGGCGGACGGCATGAGCGGCGCGTGAATAAAATCAAGGCGATCGGCAAGAGCACCAGCGATGCCATTGCGCTGTATGACGCCGACTCGGAAATGTACAAAATTCTCCGCGACGAAAACGTCCGCCAGACAAACAATATCGAGCTGATCGCCTCCGAAAACATCGTTTCGCAGGCCGTCCGCGAAACGCAGGGTTCACGCCTGACCAACAAGTACGCCGAAGGGTATCCGGGCAAGCGCTGGTACAACGGTTGCGAATGTGTGGATGAAGCCGAACGGCTCGCCATCGACCGCGCCAAACAGCTTTTCGGCGCGGAACACGTCAATGTTCAGCCGCACTGCGGAAGCAGCACCAATATGGCGGTATATTTTTCCGTGCTGGAACCAGGCGACACGATTCTCGCCATGAGCCTCGCCGAAGGCGGACACCTGACGCACGGCCACCCGATGAATTTTTCCGGCCGCTTTTTCAAGATCATTCCTTACGGCGTCCGTAAAGACACCGAGCAGATCGACTACGATGAAGTGCAGCGGCTGGCGGAAGAACACCGTCCGCGCATGCTGGTCGCCGGGGCCAGCGCGTATTCGCGCATTATTGATTTCAAACGGTTGCGTAAAATCGCCGACTCCGTTGGCGCGTACCTCACCGTGGATATGGCGCACATCGCTGGCTTGGTTGCCGCAGGATGCCATCCAAGCCCCGTGCCGGATGCGGATTTCGTCACCACTACCACGCATAAAACCCTGCGCGGCCCGCGCGGCGGAATGATTCTGTGCAAAGAAAAATTCGCGGCGGATATTGATAAACAGGTTTTCCCCGGTCTTCAGGGCGGCCCGCTGATGCATGTTATCGCCGCCAAAGCGGTCGCCTTCGGCGAAGCGCTGACGCCAGAATTCAAAGCCTATCAGCAGCAGGTTGTGAAAAACGCCAAGGCGCTGTCCGAAGCGATGCAGGCCAACGGCTTCCGCATCGTTTCCGGCGGAACAGATAACCATCTGTTACTGGTGGATGTCAGCTCGTGCGGCCTCACGGGAAAAGATGTCGCCAACGCGCTGGATAAAGCGTCGATCACCGCCAATAAAAATGGAATTCCGTTCGACCAGAAGAGCCCGTTCGTCACTTCCGGCGTGCGGCTTGGAACTCCAGCGGTCACCACGCGCGGGATGAAGGAAGCGGATATGGTGCAGATTGCCAACTTCTTCAAAGCCGTCACGGAAAACATCAGCGATGAAAAGAAGCTGGCGGAAATTCGTAAAGAGGTGGTTGCCTTCTCAAACCGCTTTGAGCTTCTGTAAAGCTCACTTGAGGGGCGAAGAAAGCGGTGGCGCGGACTCGCCAGTCAGCGAGAGCGGCGAAGACATCCCGGGAACTGTAACGGACTTCAACTGATTGGTGTCCACAGAAGCCGCGATTTCTTCCGCGCCAGGAGCTTTAATTATCGCGCCCGGCCCGCCCGATGCGATCGGTATGCGCCGGTCAATCAAATGGAGTCCCAGAAAAATTATAAAAAGCGCGGCGACACCGTAGCGTGGCTGGGCAACCATCCACCCGAAACTTTTATCGGGGAAAAGTAACAGCGAAGGCATATTGCTGGTCGTGCGAACCGTCCGCATCGTGTTCTGAATATTCTTCTCAACACGGGCCGAATCCGGACGCTCATAACGCTTGAGCGACAGCAGACCGGAAATATCCAGACCTTGGACTTCGCTTTTTTCGTTTTCGCTCATTTCACAAACTCCGCCAACTCCGCCTGTAGCCGCTTGTGCGCATGAAACAGGCGCGACCTCACGGTTCCTTCCGAACAGCGCATCACGCTGGAGATCTCGGCATGCGGCATTTCCTGAATATCGTGCATCACAACCACGGCCCTGTGCTTCTCGGACAACTTCAGCATGGCCGCGTTCATTTTCTTCTGAAATTCCCCCAGACTCATTTTCCGCAACACCGATCCTTTGCTGGAAAATTCGCGGTAGGTTTCGGCGGTTTTGATGTCTGGATCGAATTCGTCAAGTGACGTTGTCTGCCGACGGTTACGCCGCTTGCGGAAGTTGATGGTGCGGTTCATGGCGATCCGGTAAATCCAGGTGTAAAACCCGGCCTGTTCCCGGAAATGGCCGAGAGCTTTCCAAGCTTTGACAAACGTCTCCTGCGCGAGATCTTCCGCATCTTCCCGGCTGTTGGTCATGCTATAGACAAATCCGTAGATTCGCCCGTGATAACGCCGAACAAGCTCCTCGTAGGCTGAAAAATCGCCCGCCTGAGAACGATGCACCAAGTGCAGATCGTCTGGAACTTCGGGGCTAGGTTGTGCTGTGTTATCGGTACTCATGTTGAGGGGTTTGATTTCCAATATCTGAAACTGCTTATAACTGTTTTCCCAAACCTTGGAAAAAGAAAAGCGCCCCGAAAATCCGGGGCGCTTTTTGAACCGTTCACCGGCTCGGACCGTTAGCCCTGGATGGCGGCCTGTGCGGCTGCCAGTCGGGCGATCGGTACGCGGAACGGCGAGCAGCTAACGTAGTTCAGTCCGACTTTACAGCAGAACTTCACGCTGGCCGGGTCGCCGCCGTGTTCGCCGCAGATCCCACACTTGAGATCCGGACGGGTCGAGCGGCCTTTTTCCACACCCATCTGCACCAGCTGGCCTACGCCGCGCTGGTCGAGGTGCTGGAACGGGTCGCACGGCAACAATTTTTCCTGCAGGTAGTCCGGCAGGAAAGAACCGATGTCGTCACGGCTGAAGCCGAATGTCATCTGCGTCAGGTCGTTGGTCCCGAAGCTGAAGAACTCGGCGGTTTCCGCGATTTCGTCTGCGGTCAGCGCGGCGCGCGGAATTTCGATCATCGTTCCGACCAGATATTTCAGCTTCACTCCTTCTTTCTTGATCACTTCTTCGGCGGTTTCGCGAACGATCTTCACGAGGAAGTCGAGTTCGGCCTTGGCTCCGACAAGCGGAATCATGATCTCCGGCAGAACTTTGACTTTCTTCTTGGCCTTACCGACTTTGCAGGCGGCGGCGATGATCGCGGTGGTCTGCATGACGCAGAGTTCCGGATAAGTTACCGAGAGACGGCAACCGCGATGTCCAAGCATTGGATTGAATTCGTGCAACTGCTGAACGCGGTCGGAGACCTGTTTCGGCGGCACGTTCAGACGCTTGGCCATTTCGGCCTGATCTTTGGCGGTGTGCGGAACGAATTCATGCAGTGGCGGATCGAGCAGGCGGACCGTTACCGGCAGGCCGTCCATCGCCTTGAAGATGCCTTCGAAATCCTTCTGCTGTAGCTTAAGCAGTTTGGCAAGGGCTTTCTTGCGGCCCGCTTCGTCGTCGGCAATGATGAATTCGCGGATCGCCCAAATACGGTCGCCTTCGAAGAACATATGCTCGGTGCGGCAAAGACCAATCCCTTCGGCGCCGAACGAACGGGCGTTCTGCGCGTCTTTCGGGGTGTCGGCGTTGGTGCGGACGTTGATCTTGCGGTGAGCATCCGACCACTGCGAAACCTGTTCGTACATTTTGTAGATCGGGTGTTTCTTGGCGGCGGCATTGTTGTCCACCACGCCGGAAACGACCGGACTCGACTGCGTCGGAATCTGGCCTTCATAAACCATGCCGGTTGAGCCGTTCAGGCTGATGAATTCGCCCGCTTTGTAGGCTTTCTTGCCGACGGTGACGGTGCGTTTCTTGTAGTCGATCTGTAAGGCGCCTGCGCCGCAGATACAACACTTGCCCCAACCGCGCGCAACAACTGCCGCATGGGAGGTCATACCGCCGGTCGAGGTGAGCACGCCCTGCGCCGCCCACATGCCGCCGACATCTTCGGGGCTGGTTTCGTGGCGGACGAGAATGACTTGCGCTTTCGGATCTTTCGCCACAGCCGCTTCCGCTTCTTTGGCGTCAAAAACAATCTTGCCGACAGCGGCGCCGGGTCCTGCGGGCATCGCGGTGGTGATCAGCTTAGCTTTCTTTTCAGCCGCAATGTCAAAGATCGGGAACAGCAGCTGTTCGAGGTCTTCGCCGGAAACCGTCATCAGCGCTTCCTTGGCGGTCAGAATTTTGGAAAGCGGCTTGCCGGTGTAAACATCTTTTCCGGAGACCATTTCAACAGCCCAGCGAACGCCGGCCAGACCGGTGCGCTTGGCATTACGGGTCTGCAACATCCAGAGTTTACCTTCCTGCACGGTGAATTCCACGTCCTGTGGATATTTGTAGTGCTTCTCGAGACGATCCATAATCTTGAGCAGGTCGGCGTGCGCCTTTTTCCAGATTGGGGATTTTTCGTTGGGCATGTCGTCGATATTTTTTGGAGTGCGGATACCCGCCACTACGTCTTCGCCTTGCGCATTGACGAGGTATTCACCCATCGGTTTGGAGTCGCCTGTTCCGCCGTCGCGGGTGAAGGCCACGCCGGTACCGGATTCGTCGCCCATGTTACCAAAAACCATCGCCTGAACGTTGACGGCGGTGCCGAGCAGGCCGGTCACCTTGTTGATCTGGCGGTATTTTTCAGCGCGCTCAGAGTTCCACGAACCGAACACGGCCTTAATGGCAAGGTGGAGTTGTTCCATCGGATCCTGCGGGAACGGTTTTTTGACATGCGTCTGATAGACCTTCTTATAGATGTCGACCAGCTCTTTGAGCTGTTCGGCGGTCAGGTCGGTGTCTTCTTTGGCTTTATATTTTTTCTTCAGCTTTTCGATTTCGACTTCGAAGTGGTGGTGTTCGAGGTCGGTATAGGGGCCCATCACGACGTCACCGAACATGTCGATGAAGCGGCGGTAGCAGTCCCACGCGGTGCGCTCATTGCCGGTCTGCTTGATGAAGCCGAGAACCGACTTGTCGTTCAGGCCGAGATTGAGAACGGTGTCCATCATGCCAGGCATCGAGATCGCAGCACCGGAGCGGACGGAAACCAGCAACGGATCATTCGGATCGCCAAGTTTTTTCCCCATCAATTTTTCGAACTTGCTGAGAGTTTTTTTAAGTTGGTCTTCCATGCCTTCGGGATATTTGCCGCCGCTCTTGCTGTAGCAGGCGCAGGCTTCAGTCGAAATCGTCAGGCCAGGAGGAACCGGGAGTCCAGCATTGGCCATTTCGGCAAGGTTGGCACCTTTGCCGCCAAGAATGGCCTTCATCGTTTTGTCACCTTCGGTATGTTCTTTACCGAATCCGTAGAAGTACACGTACTGTTTATTCGCCATCAGAGGTCTCCTGTTTGGTGTTGTTTAATCAGCCCTTCGAAAAAGACGCGCCATGCTAGCAAGGCGCATGAGGGAGTCAAGATGAGTTTGGCAGGCAGCCCTTATTCGGCGGGGCGTTCGGCGCGGAAGATATCGTTTTTCAAAAGCGGCTCATCCCGATCGAGAATTCCGTTGCGGTTGCTGTCGGCCTGAGGGTGCACATATTCATATGCACCGATATCAACGCGGGCGTGGCGATTGTTGTTGCCGTCCAGAATGCGCGGGTTGCCGAGCAGATCGGCGACCAGAAAATTATTCGTGCCCGCATCGATCAGCGCCGAGCTATAAACCGGCAGGAAAACCCCTTGATCGGTGTTTTTGAAGCCCGGCTCTGCATCGATATTTCCCGGTCCCTTGCCTTTGGGCATGCTACAGCAATAGCTCATCTCGACTTCGAGAAAATTGTGGTCGCTCAGCAACGTCTGATTGTGGTGCAACACGGTGTTCTGCGCCGTCCCGAACGCCGACCCGCCGCCCATTTTCTCGGCGCGATTATGCGTCACCGTGCAGTTGCGTAGCTCGCTGTGGTGCGTTCCACCGCCAAAAAATGCGGCGCGGTTATACTGCACCAGACAGCTGCCAAGCCGTGCGAGGCTCGCGCCGCCGCCGGAGCGCCGCGCAGTGTTGTCTGAGAAAACACACCGGAACGCATTGCCGCCGTAAAGACCGCCGCCGTACCACAGCGCGGTATTGCTGACCACCGTGCAGTTCACCAGCACGCCGCCCGGCTCGCTCCACACGCCGCCGCCAGAAAGCGCGGTGAACCTGTTGCCTTCCGGCCCCTCTTTCATCGTTTCGCCGCCCGTGATCGTAAAGCCGATCACCTGCACGCCGTTGGTCATATAAA